>JBBQCZ010000044.1:0-25026 GCA_038319215.1 Bacteroidales bacterium
ATAATGCCTCGCCGACCAATCCCAAATAAAATTTAAATCCATTTTTCTTATTTAAAGGGGTCAATATCTGCCGGAATGGCAGTACTTTTTTGTCAATTTTTAATCTCAGTTTAAGGGGGTCAGTTTAGTCCAGAATATCCATTCTGCCTCATCACTTTCTGCAATTTGACGGGTTGAAAGTTCAGCCAAAGCCGTAAAAATCAATTCTGCTTCGCTCATGTGGTCTCGTAAGTTTTGTGACTTTAAGCCTTTCAATTGTTTGTGCTGTTTTACCGTTAAATCTGTCCATTCTTTGTGAATGATATTGGTAAGCAGGGCAAATTCGTCTTGCTCTTTTACTCCTGAATCTTTCCAATAATCGGTGAGTTTATTTCGGGTTTCTTGCCCCGTCATGCGTTGCTGTATCCATTTTTCACTACGACCCATTTTTTGCCAATTATCTCGGGCTCTGTCCATACTCAAGGATGGGTCATTTATTTCTTGAACACGTTCGTAACCGACTTTTGCCAACCATTGTTTAAAAGGTTCTGCCTTAGGTGATGGAATAGATTGAATGACTCGAAATATATCCTTTACGTTTCCAGCTAAAGTTTTCCGTTTTTTACCGTTTGTGAGCATTTCTACTTGGGGACAATTTGTCCCTAGGTAAGTGCCAAGTTCAGTAACACGTTTTCTTAATTTCTTTAAATAATCGGTTGCATCACTCGTTTATATATCAGTTCCATTTCATACCCTCTGCTCGTTTTTTTTGTCTAATCTATTCAATTTCGTCAAACTTTGCTTTCATTGTAGGATTGCCGTGCGTAAGTTTTTTAATGGTTAAATCTTCTGTTTTTTCATTCGCAAGTCGAAGATTGTTTTCGGAAGATAACAAAGCGTCTTTGGTTTTTTGCAATTCTTTTATTGTTTTATCTATTCCGTCAATTGCATCTTTAAATTTACGACTTGCCAGATCATAATTTCTTGCAAAACCATCTTTAAACTTGTTCATTTTTTCCTCGAAATTAGTAATGTCAATATTTTGACTTCTTACTAATGCAAGTTCTGCTTTATATTGAATAGAGTTCATTGCTGCATTACGAAGTAAAGTAATAATAGGAATAAAAAATTGAGGTCTCACAACATACATTTTATTGTATTTATGTGACATGTCAACTATCCCAGTATTGTATAATTCGCTGTCTGCTTCCAATAATGAAACAAGAACGGCATATTCACATTTTTTTTCGTTTCGGTCCTTGTCAAGTTCCTTTAAAAAATCTTCATTCTTCTTTTTAGTAGCGGTTTCTTCTCCTTCATTTTTCATTTCAAACATTATTGAGATGATTTCATTTCCCGCATCGTCTGTTTCTTTATAAATATAATCGCCTTTGCTACCAGATTTTGCATCGTTATCTTTTTCAAAATATGCTTTCTGAAAAGCTATTGCACGAAGTTTATTAAATTCTATTTCACAATGTTGTTCAAGAGTTTCTCCCAGCATTTTAGTCGAAAGCTTTTGCTTCATATCTTTAACACGAGCAATCTCATCGTCTTTATATTTGATAATTTCATCCTTATTGTGCAAATCTTTTGAAAATTGTTGCGTTAATGAACTTTTAAGATATTCTTGTTCTAATTCTTTATTCTTTAAATCATTTGCCAAATTGTCTCGTTCTTTTTCAATTTTCTGAACAGCCTCATTAACAGCAAGTTTTTTTTCAACTTCAACATTACTAATTTTTGCAGTTAGCTGTATTATTTCAGCTTCTTTTTTACTTAGCTTCTCAGCAAGTGTCAAATCACTTTGAGCTTTAAGTTCTGTGAGTTGTTTATCTTTTTTTGCTAATTGTTCTTGCAAAGAATTTCTAACATTTGCTTCAGCTAGTTTCACTGCACTTTCTTTTTCTTTGTCTGCAAGATTTAGTCTATTTCTCAGTTCTTCTTCAAATTGATGATCGCGAACTTGTTTAACAATATCAGCAAAGCCAGCTTCGTCAACTTTAAATGCTTTTTTACAATTTGGACAAATAATTTCGTTCATATATTTTTGATTTATAAGTCGTTTTTAAAATGATGACTAAAACATCTGCATTCTAAACTCATTCAATATTTCTCAAAAATAATAAATACTACGAATATTTTATACCTATTTCTAATGTTTTATGAGGATCTGAGAATAGTTAGTTTAGCCAAAGATTTAAAATCAGTTGAACACCGATATTCCGAAATCCCGCGCGCAGGTTGGTTCGACTTTTCTCACCAACCAACTCGCGCGGGATTGAAAGGTTTTACAATCATAAAACAGTATTTTAAACATAGTTCACTTATTTCAATAACTTTTTATTTTTCACATCTTCTAAAATTTTTATCTGCTGTATGGCGACTCTATTTAATTGGATTAATCGATCTTTTGGCAAATCCCATTATTAATAAGTAATGCATTGATATTTTCCATGTTCGACAAACAAATCAATTCGTTAATTGTAGAATAATCGCGAATGTTCCCCTTTAAATCAGGGTTATCATCACGCCATTGTTTAGCAGTTATTCCGTACAAGGCCACATTTAATACATCGGCTTCGTTGGCATAAACTATTGATTTATGTTGATTACTAAGTTCTAGAGGAATAAGATTTTGTTTGATAGCATCGGTGTGAATATGATAGTTTATTTTTGTCAATTCTCTTTTTGCACTCCAACCAAACTGCTTTTGTTCGTCTTCTTTAAGTCGTTGAAATTCCTTGATTAAATATAACTTAAAAGATACGCTAATGGCTGAACCAAACTCAAAGGCAATGTCTTTGTGTGCATACGTGCCACCATATTTGCCTTTTCTAACAATTATTCCCACGGCATTGGTTTTCAAAATCCATTCTGAAGCACTCAGCACAAAACTTGGGAGTCCTGCTTGCATTTTAAAGTGGTCAGATTCCACCACTTTAAAATTTGGATTATTGATTTGTTCCCAAATACCTAAGAATTCAATTGTATATCGTGTTCTCAACCAATTTTAATAATATCGGCAGCTCGGCTTTCGCTCTCTTTAGCATTGGCCATGTCCGTTAACGAAATATAATCTCTTTCCGCTATTGACAGTATGGTTATCTCTTTATTTTTTATCGTTATTATTGCCATTTATTAAAAATTTACACTCAAATTGTTATATCTATATTTTTTAAATCTAATTACAAACAAATTTGTTTGTTTCTGATCGGGATGAAAAATCTTTCTTGCGATTTTTTTATATCTATTAAAAGAATTAAAGCATTAATACATCTTGGTGTTTCCCAATAAATTGTGTCAATCTTTGATTCGCTTAGCCTAACTGTGCGTAGGCTGTCTTTACCACTTGTCCACAACTAAGACATCTGCATTCTAAACACATTCAATATTTCTCAAAAATAATAAATACTACGAATATATTATACCTATTTCTAATGTTTTATGAGTATCTGAAAATAGTTAGTTTAGCCAAAGATTTAAAATTAGTTGAGCACCGATATTCCGAAATCCCGCGCACAGGTTGGTTAGCAAAGTCGACCCATACTCACGCGGGATTTCGATTTTCAAATGGAATTAAAATAAAAAAAGAGCCACCTAAGTGACTCTAAAAACCAAATACTATGAAAAATACTCAAATAATTTTTCAACTATTTGAAACCGAAAACTACTATTGGTTTTTAATAAACTTACTACTTATGGTTGATTTATCGGTGTCTATTTTAATTAAATACATGCCAGATGGTAGCTCCGAGATATTTAGTTCTATTAGAGAATTGTTATCATTTGAATTAACAAACTTTAATAAAATTCTTCCCGACAAATCCAAAATGCTTATCTGCCTCACATTCTCATTTCCATTATCAACAAATATCACATCGGTAGCAGGGTTTGGATAAATATTTACATAATCGGTTACAGCTATTATTTCGTTCTGAGAACTAAGTGGACTAAATGCATTATAAATAATTGTCCCATTGTCTCCACACACATAAATATTGCCAGATGGTGATTCGCATATTCCATTTAATGATCTATTTGTAAATCTGGGTTCAACATTCCATGTTACGCCTCTATCATTAGAGGTAATCAAGTTGCCATAACTTCCTACTACTAAAATAGAATCTTGGTTTACAACCATTATTTTATTTAACCAACCATAAATTTCGTTTACAGTAGAGATCCATGTTAATCCGCCATCTATACTTGTAAATATTTTATTAGAATATCCACAAGCCATTAAGGTATCTTGATTATAATACACGACATCATACAAAGCATCAGAAGTGTTGCTTGTCGCAGGTTGCCAAACTGTTCCTCCGTCAGTTGTATAAATAATGACACCTCCAGATCCTACAGCAACACCATTATCCTCATCAATAAATTCAATGGAATTGAGATATGCAGTTGCACCACTATTTAATTGAAGCCATGAAGAACCACCATTTTCGGTTTTAAATATTGCACCACTTTCTCCGCAAACAAAACCCAGATTTGAGTTCACAAAATTAATAGATAGAAAATGCTTAATTGTACCAGTTTCTATTATTTGCCATGTATGTCCTTTGTTGGTAGTTTTTAAAATTGTACCTGTTAAGCCACAAATAAATGCCGTATTTTCGTCTAATATCTGAATGTCGTACAAGAATTGATCTGAACCTGTCACAGAATTAGTCCACGTCAGACCTTGGTCATCGCTAGTAAAAACCAAACCCGATCTAGCAATAACAATAGCATTATTCTGATCAAAAAAAGCTATTTCTTTAAATTCGGCATCAGCAATACTGTTTTCGAGCAAATAATTCCAGTTGTTGCCATTGTCAAGAGTTGAAATAATATCTCCAATAGCATTAGAAACGATAATTTCCTGACTTCCCAATGAAACGATCGCCGATATGCTACTCGGATTCTCAGCTACAATTACTGACCAATTACTTCCACCATTATTTGTATAATAGACATCGCCATATTCTCCCGCTAGATAACCGGTGCTGGCATCGTTAAAACTACAAGAGTAAACATCATCGTGAACTGGAATTTCGATTGACTGCCAATTGGTTCCACCGTTTGTAGTTTTCATAACAGCTCCCCAATCACCAGCAATATATCCGTTATTATCATCAGCAAACCAAATACAATTAAAATCATCTGCTATTATCAAATCTATTTGTGTCCAAGTTAAGCCACCATCAACAGTTTTGTATAAATAACCTTGCTCACCAGTTGCATAACCAATAAGGTCGCTAGGAAAATAAATAGCAAGAATGCTGTCGTCACCAGAAAAAACGCTAGTCCATGTTTCTCCACCATCAGTAGTCATCATAATATGACCATAATAAGTAGTAACAAAGCCTTTTAGATTATCAATAAAATATATTGCTTCTATCTCGTCATCATAATAAACCAAAACTGGTTCACTCCATGTTAGCCCACCATCTTCAGTTTTCAATATTTCGCCTTCGTAACTACCCACCCACGCAGTATTAATGTCAATAAAAAACATGTCAACTGGATAATTAATCCCAATATTTGCATAAGCTTCCCAAGTTTGTCCGCCATCAGTGGTTTTTAACAATAAAGATGTTGTTGTAATTGCAAATCCGTTATCATCGTCAACAAAAACCATATCGACAAAACCATCGCCTTGTGGTGTAGGATTAAGCCATTGCCATTGCGCAAAGCCCTGGATGCTAAAAGAAACTATTGCTAATAATATAAATATTTTTTTCATGTTAATATTTTTAAATTGTAAAACTTAAAGGATTTATGCAGAAGTCGCTTCATAACGACATTTTGCACAATCCTTTCACGCTCAACTCTACTTATTTTTTTACAAGTTTTAATGTTTGATAATTTTAATAGTTTCTTTTTCAGTTTTTATAAAATATAAACCTGCAGGTAAACTACTAAGATCAAAAATATTCGATCCTGTTTGGTTTTGTTTTGAGATAATTTTTCCATCGGAAGAGATAAGCAGTATTGTTGAATTATGATTTAGATTTTCACTTTCAACATATATCAAATCTGATGTTGGATTTGGAAAAACTGAAATATGTATTTTACTTGCACTGCCTGCGCTTGATATAATTATATATTCTCCATTAATAATATAATCTTCAGCCCAATCCATTGTTATTGCAATTGGCTCTGGGCTTGTATATCCATCAACGTCGGCAAATTCCACAGTTAGAGTTTCGGGAGTTTTCCAAAAACCATCTTCGCTGTAATTCCAACTTGTACCTCCGTCGAAAGTCCATGTAGCATCAGCAACAACTTCAATTGGTGAAATATAAACCTGTAACCAGCAATATGGAATTTCGAGAAAGCCCATATCAATTTCGGCTCCACGAACTCTAGGGTTTTTATCAGCATCAAGATAAATATTTTCTAATTCTGTAATATTTTCATAAGGAGTTAAAGTTCCCATGTCAATACCTGGCCAATTGTCATTAATTGCATTATCATA
This sequence comes from Bacteroidales bacterium, assembly GCA_038319215.1. Taxonomy (GTDB): domain Bacteria; phylum Bacteroidota; class Bacteroidia; order Bacteroidales; family ML635J-15; genus Bact-19. Next base: position 6,449 of record JBBQCZ010000044.1, read on the forward strand.
ATTCCCCCAATAGCTGTTAAAATCAATATTTCCGCCTAAATCAGTCCCAAAATCAGCGTTCCAACCAGCACCACTACCTCCGCAGGTTTCTATAATTGAATGTGAAACCGATAATTCTGCACTTGCTTCAGAAAATATTTGAGATCCATTATCGGCTGTTCCTTGAATGATAACAGAGTTATATACTTCGACATCTGCAGTAGAACTCAAGTAAAGAATGCCGCCTGAAGATCCCGAATTATTTGCATAACAGTTTCTCATTGTAGAATTTACAATAATTGTTTTACCTAAGATATTTAAAGCACCACCTTTTATAGCAGCATAATTTTCATTGAAATCACAATTTACTATTAAAACAGTGTCAACATCTGCACCAATATAAAATGCTCCTCCTGAGCCAAAATCATCGGCATTGTTTTCTATGAACCTGCATGAATTAAACAAAGTAACACCGACATCTTGTATGCTAACTGCTCCACCAAAACCATAAGCGTAATTACCTGAAATCTGGCAATAGTTAAATTTTGCCGACGAATTAACACTAGCAATCCCACCACCGAGATCGTCTGAACTGCCATCACTAATGTAGCAATCCTCAAAAACAGAATTGCTGTTTTCAAGATATACGTTTGCTCCGAAATTTCCACAAATGCCAGAATTTATATTGCAATTTTTAACTTCTGGGTTACTTCCACTAATGAATACATTAGCACCAGATCTGGAATTAGCTGTCATTCCATTTGCCATACCATTCCTAATCGTAAAACCATCTAGAACAGTTTCCTCGTCACAATCTGCACCTGCATAAACGACATGATACACCTTTTCTGTGCCCAAATTACCTTCCAGAATTGTTTGATTTGTAGTCCAGTTCCGTGATTCAAAAGAATAATTATTGCCTGCGAAACCTCCGTATATGCTTACACCAGGTTTGAGTTTAAATGTATTAAACCTAGTACCAACTCCCAATCCGTAGTTATTCGAAGGCATGTAAGTGCCTGCAGCAACCCAAATTTCACATCCTTCAGATGCTGCATCCAAAGCTGATTCAAGAGAAGTATATGCATTATACCATGACACTCCATCATCATTACCAGGTGCAGATTGCTTAACATAGATAATTCCTGACAACTCATAAGCACCCATATCTACAACACCGTTGAGAATACGTTCATTAGAATTGGCATCTTCTATAACTCCTATTGGAATCGAATCATTTATCCCTGCATTTATTGCAGGACTGTTAAATTGCAAATAAAAATCCGAAATAGAATTGCTTGTGAATAAAGGATCATCAGAAATATTCCCTATCCCAACATAAGAATTCTCAACGCAAGAGTATGTCACTTGTGGATTACTTGTTCCTTGATTAAACATATCACTATTATTATCCCATATTATACAATTAGTAATATTAGGACTTGAATTATCATTCGCAATAGACGAGCCAAAAATGCCCGCAATATTTTGCACAATGGTATTATTTATTATTGAAGGATTACTGTTTTCGGTGTTTATTATCCCTCCACCAGCAAGACTGGCTTCATTATTTGAAATAATACAGTTTACAATTAAAGGTTTACTTTGATTGTTTAATATCCCGCCTCCATATTCTGCTGCTTTATTATTTAAAATCTTACAAGATTCAATATGTGGATTTGAATTTTCAGTGTTAAGAATACCACCAGCAGACCCGTCAGAATAATTAGTTGAGATAAAACATTGCGTTAAAATTGGATTACTATTATCGACATTAGCTATTCCAGCGCCATAAACTACTGCAGTATTTGAAATTATATAACAATAATTTAGTATTGGCGAAGAATTTGTCGAATTAAGGATTCCGCCACCAATCTCTTCAGCTTCATTGTAGTTAAAGTCTGTTGTTGACAAAGAAGGACTGCTTTCCCAATTATACATACCAGCTCCCCTTACTCCATAATTGTGGGAAATTTTACAATTATAAAATGTAGGGCTGCAATTATCATTATGAACACCTCCGCCCCTACTATTATCTCCATCTAAGCCATTGGCATTGCCGAATTTGATATTAACACCAGATATATATGCGTTTTGATTTAATGCTAGCGCCGCCATATTGTAAATTACGTGATAAGCATTATCGCTATAATCAGCTAAAACACCTAAGTCACCAGAGAGAATCACAATATTGACTAGCGGACTCATGTCTGACAAAGTTGGATCTCCTGTATCGGGAAAACCACCAATGATTGATACTCCGTTTTTTATTTTAAAAGAAAATGCTCTTGGGTCAGCAATATCCCAATGCCAAGTTGGATAATATGTACCTTCTGCTAGCCACACTCTATCTACTCCATCTGCGTCTATTGCTCCTTGCAAATCGTTAGTTGCATTTGCCCACGATGAACCATTTCCAGTTCCATCTGCTTTTACATACACATAGCCATCTGTTGGTTGAATCTGCGAAAAGCTCAAATGAGCGAGTAAAATTAAAACAGGTATAATTATAATTTTTTTCATGTTAATAATCTTTTTAATAATGCAAAACAGCCCGTCAAAAAATCTGGAACTGTTTTGCAAAACTGGGTTTATAAACTATTTAGTATTAGGGTTAATCTTTTAAACAACGTACAGAATTTCCTTGATTCTTTGGTACTTCTAGAGTTTGCACCATAGTACCTTCAGGGTATAAAGAGTTCTCATACGCAGTTTGAGTATCGACACCTGTTGAAGTCCAGAACAATCCAACTTCAGTATCTTCGACGAAAGAACCACTTGAAGACTCTCTACGTCCACAAGCACGTGCGCTAAAACCAGAGGAGTTTGTCGCTCCAACATTTGGTGACCCCCAATAGGTTATGCCAATTTCTTTCAATGCTCCACCGGCAATAGTTTCACCACCAAGAAAACTTACTAATTCATCCCACTCAGAAGAAGAAGGAACATGCCATCCTTGCGGACAAAGAATAGACGTATTTACAGCATGCCAATTATATAAGGCACCAAAAGTTGGTTCATAAGTAGTTTGGTCATTATTAAACCAGCACATCCCCGAAATATCCCAATTGCTCCAATCAGATGGGTCAATAACCACTTCTATGTCAGATCCATCATTAAACTTTGTAGTCTTAAGATTCTCAGCTATCCAAACCTGATCACCTATTCTAACTGCTGAATAATGATTACCCTCAATATCCGAAACGCCAATCTCTGCATAAATATCTAACTTAAGATCTAAATAAATAGCATCAACATAAGCTTTTGTTGCAGCATCCTGATCATCAACCGGATTTATTACATCTTTAATTAACATATTTGCGGAATTACCAATTGTAAGAACATCTTCTAAACTTTGAGTTTCTGCATCTAGTTTATTGTTCCAAGAATCAATATTAGTTACTGTAATTGCACCTGCAGGAGAAACTTCAAAAACGGGATCTAACTCATTTATTGATGCAACAGTTGCAGCATGTAAAGCATAAGGAACGCTAAGTAATTGTGTAATTCCAGTAATTGTATAATCTGTTCCACCAGCAGGATCTATCTCTGTTTTTACAAAAAACACGCCCGCTGACCAATCAATGAATTCAAAACTTGTGCCTCCACCAATTACAACACTTAACAAACCGTTTTCGTTGGTTGTTGGCGTTTGTGTTTCTGTGTAAACTAGTGTACCGGTTGTTGAAGTTTGCAATATGGTAATTTGCATACCAACCGTGGTATTTACAATTAGTTCATCTGCCGAATTTCTTACAACAGCCTGATAACTAAATGATTGTGGAGTCTGAGCAACCACGATTGCGCTTATTAAAAGCGCAGATATAAATAATGTTAGATTTTTCATAATTATTGGGTTTTAATAATTTTAAATGTTTTAATTTCTTTTTCTAGATTTGAAAGCTTTAAAAAGTAAGTTGATGCTTCGAGATTTGTTAAACTAATTACAGTTTCACTTTCTGTAATAATAGACTCTTTAATTATTCGTCCATTTAAATCGAATAAAATAGCAGTTAGTGGAAGTTGAACATTTTCTGTTCTCAGATTAAGATTATCAGCTGTTGGATTTGGGAAAACAGATAAATTAATCTTTAGAGCAATCTCATCTTCAAACAAAGTTACCACAGATATTTCGAAGGGTTGTTGAACACCTTCAGATAAATACGCATCTGTACCAGAGTGTACAGAATAAAAAGTCTGTCCGTAGGAATAGCTCACAGAGCCACCGCTACCAGACAAGTTTCCGCCACAAGAGTTAAAACTCTCCTGCGAAAAAGCCGTAATCGACAGCATGGTCATACCAACGGCTAAAATCAAATTTTTAAGTGTCTTTTTCATAATAATAGTTTTATTTTTCGGTTAATACAAAGCTATTGCTAATCCAACTACCAAAACATTGTGCAAATTACCTAAATCATATCCGTAAAATCCCCTAATAATCTCTTGTTATTTTTACTTATGACTTTATATTTATTGCAAATTATGCGTATATTTGTGAAAATATTTACTATTAAAATGAATATAACAACCAAATTTGCTTTTCTACTAATATTTCTTGTAAATACAGTTTTTGTTTTCGCACAAAACCAGCAACAATCTAATGTTGTGGAATCGACTCTAGCAAACTGGGAAAGTAAGACATTAAACATGCAAAATGACTCTGCCATCATGTTTTATGAGAATGTTCTTAAATCGTCTATAAAGGAAAAAAAAGAACAAGCTTTAATATTTGGGATATACACAAAACTTGGAAGTCTATTAAGAATTAACGCTGATTTTACGAAGTCACTTGAGTACGACTTAAATGCACTAAGAATAGCCGAAGAACTAAAAACCGAACTGCTTTTAGGAACTGCGTATAATAATATTGGTATTGATTATTATCGAATTGATGATTTTAAAAATGCAGAAAAATTCTTTAAATTAAGTATAGATCACCACTTATTGTCTAAGGATAAAAGGTCGCTTGCTAATGCATACTACAAGCTTGCAATGGTATTAGACGACACATCGAGACATGACGAAGCAATGGAGTATTTCAATTTGGCATTAGATGTTTTTGCACAAGATTCTGATTGTATGGGCGAAGCCGATGTTTTTAACGGAATTGCGGCTCTTTATTACAAAACAGGTTTTGTTGATAGCACAGAGTTTTATGCCTTGAAGGCAATGGAAAAATATGAAGAATGTGGAAGTAACGAAACGGTAGCTTTTATGTACATGAATCTTGCCTCACTAATGAATATGCAGAAAAATCATGAAAAAGCTATCGTCTATCTTTATAAGGGATTAAACATAGCGGATAGCATAGGAGCATTATCACAACTGCGTCAGGGATATAAAAATCTTAGCGAGACTTATGCCTACATGGGAAATTTTGAGGATGCATACAAAAGCCAATTAAAATATGAAATTTATAAAGATTCTATTTTCAATATCGACAAATCAAAATCATTTATCGAATTAAATACCAAGTACGAAACTGAGAAAAAAGTACGCGAGATATCCGAGAAACAGGCAAAAATTGATTTGCAAAATGCAGAACTTGAAAAAACTAATCAGCAAAAGAACTTTTTTATAATTATAGCATTGCTCGGTGCTGGAATACTAATTGTAATTATCTTCATGTTCAACGAAAAACGTAAATATGCGAAGATCCTCGATAAACAAAATAAAGATTTAGAAAACCTAAATGCATCAAAAGATAAACTGTTTTCAATTATTTCACACGATTTATCGTCTCCACTTGCATCCTATACTCGTTTAACAGAATCGCTAAAAAATGCTGTTGACAAACTTAGTCCAGAACAACTTAAGGAACACTTGTCAGAATTAAACTCTTCGTCATCAGGAATTCAGACTTTACTTTCAAATTTGTTGCAATGGTCGCTAAATCAAAGTGGACATTTTAATCCACAAATAGTAAAAGTAAATGTAAACGAACTAATTTCTAATTCGGTAAATGCCCTAAAAATTGTTGCTGACGAGAAAAATATTGATATAGTTCGTTATGTTGACAGTCCAGTAAATGAAGTAAGTGTAGATTCAAAAATGATTGAAACTGTTTTCAGAAATCTTATTTCAAATGCCATTAAATTCTCACCCGAAAACTCATTAATTGAAATAACCACAGAAGAAACCAAACATCAAGTTACTGTAGTTGTTAGCGATAATGGACCTGGTTTAACCGAAGACGAATTAGAAAAGCTATTTAAACCCGGCGAAGATGTTTCTAAAATTGGAAAGGACAGAAAAAATAAAGGTACCGGATTAGGATTAATCCTTGCTGCTGAGTTTATTTCGCGTAACAATGCCGAAATCTTCGCTGAAATAAATGAGAATGGTGGCCTAAAATTTACGATGACATTTAACAAATAAAACAAAATGATAAAAATTGCTATAATTGATGATCATAAGATATTGAGAGATGGTATTAAGCTGTCTTTAATTGGCAATGACGAAATAATTATGGTAATGGAGTGTGCTGATGCAGAAGAATTACTAAGAACTTACAAAAATCATAATCCAGATGTTTTTATTGTTGATATGAACCTACCAGGAATGGAAGGAGATGAGCTTACAAAGGAATTATTGAATGAAAATCCAGAAAATAAAGTATTGATATTATCAGGACTTACAGATGAGAAATCGGTAATGCGAGCAGTTAAAGCCGGAGCAAAAGGCTATCTTTCCAAAGATGTTGGTTCTGACGAGTTACTGGAAGCCATAAAAACAATTTACTGTGGCGACGAGTATTTCGGAGGCAAAATATCAAAAATAATATTCCGAAGTTTCTCAAAACTAAATTCTGACGAGAATAACAAAGTAAAAGAATCTAAAATCACAGACCGAGAAACAGAAGTACTAATATGCTTTGCTGACGGTCTTTCATACAAAGAAATTGCCGAAAAACTTTTTATCAGTCCACGAACTGTTGAAGCTCACAAGAATAGCATACTTGCCAAACTCGAATTAAACACATTGGCAGATTTAATAAAATATGCAATTAAAGAAGGACTGATTGAAATATAAAAATATACCCGCACAACTAATTGTACGGGTATATTTTATTATTATTTCTACTCTCAGATAAAGTTATTTTATTGAATTACAATTTTACTAATTTCATTAAAATTATCATTTGTTAAATGCATAGTGTAAATGCCTGGAGCAAGATTTGAAAAATCGAATGATTCGCTATATTTTGAAAACACATTCAATTCTTTTGAGAAAACAATCTGACCTTGAATATTTACTAATTCTAAAACCAAAGCTTGATTAGATTCTGAATTAATTTCTAAGCTAAAAATACCATTGCTTGGATTTGGAAAAACAGAAACATTTGTAGTTTGAGAAATGTTCGATAATGATGAATAAATAAAATCTATTGTATTGGAAGTTTCGATACATCCATTTCCGTCGGTTACGATAGAATAATATACCCCATCAGTAGTTGGTGTATAATTTTGGCCATTTTCAGAAACTAATAATCCTAAAGTTTGTTCGTACCATTGATTTCCTGATATCGCACTCGAAGTTAAAGTCCCCCAGTTTTGTGTAACAACAACATCAGCAGGAATATTTACTGTAACATCAACTAGGTCACTTTTAACACAACCTCTGGCATCGGTAACAGTAACAGTATATGTTGTTGAACTCGTTGGATATGAATCAATTACAGAATAATCAATTCCTGTTTCACCAGAACTCCATGCGTAATTTGTAATCGAATTATCGCCAGGTAGATTTAATGTCCAAGAATACAAAATCCCAAGGTCGTCAGATGAGAGATCTACGACTTTAAGATTCCATGTTCCCTGAGCAGAACCTGTAAATTTGAGAAAAACTCTTCTGGCAAATATAGGCCTGTGAAAGGTGCAGAACCGCCAGCTATTATATTTACTGCACTCATGCTAAACTCTGTATTAACAAAATTATCACCACCGTAACCTTCATTCTGAACTAAGATTACAGATGATCCGTCAGGAGCAATTAAGCGAATTGTCAAATCGCCGTCCCAAGTATGATCAAGCCTTTCAATTTTAACTGAAACTAAATCTGAGGCAAGAAATGACGATGCTTCGATTGTAATAGGAGAAAGTATTCCATTTGCGTCATAATCAGGAATTGCTACTGGAGTATCATTTGTTGCTGAAACTATAAAAGGAGTTGTCTGATCGGCAGTGGCATTAGCTGTCAATGTCACGTCTGAACCCAAACATATCTCATTTACATCAGAAATATCAACTGATGGCGCTGGGAAAACGGAAACATTAAAACCACTTGTACCTTCACAACCATTTGCATCTATAGTGGCAACAGTGTAAAATGTACTACTTGAAGGACTTGGGGTAATCTCATCAACATAAATTCCATTTGCTCCGTTACTCCATGAATAATTCGTGATATAATTATTATTGGGAAGTTTCAATGACCAACTAATAAGTGTTCCAGTTGCGCCTGGACTATTGTCAACAACCTTTAAAGTCCATGCTCCTTGTGCGCTACCGTTGAGAGTAGAAATATTATCTAAAGGTAAAAACTGACCAGTAAAAGGAGCTGTTCCAAATTGTGCATAATTTGAGGCAGAAGCTGTAAACTCTGTTTCAGTATAGTTATCACCAGTACCTCCTATGTTTTCAGCAAGAGTTATCCAAGAGCCACCTGGTGCAGTTAGATATAAACTCAAATCTGAAACATTTGTGTGAGTAATAGAGTTAATAGTGACAGAAATCAATTCAGAAGCCATTGCACTAGAATTTTCAACAAGAATTTGTGAATTTACACCTGCAAAATGATCGTCAGGGATTACAAAAGTATTATCATTTAAAAATGAAATACTGCCATCACCAACTAATCCAAAAGCTGTTGCATTTGCAGTCAAAGTTGCATTTTGACCTTGGCAAACTTCAGGGCTTCCTATTAAAGATACAGATGGGTTCGTGAATACAGTTATATCAATCTGATCTGTTACCATATTACCCGTAACATCAGTTACTGTTACTGTTACTGGTGAACTTATTACTGCTAAATAATCTATTTGAGCTAAATCTGCTCCAGACTCTCCAGTACTCCAAGCGTAATTTGAAATCTCATTGTGTATCGGCAAATTGATTGTCCAAGATTCAATAGAACCAACATCCCCATTTCCATTATCACTAGCCTTAAGATACCATGTTCCCTGAGCACTTCCAGTTAAATATGAAAATGAACCTGCGGGTAAATACTCTCCAGTAAAAGGGGCGGTTGCACTAGTAATAGGAACAATTGCAGTTGAAGTAAAGATTGTATTGGTATAATTTTGACCATCGTCACCTTCATAAGCTGCTAGAACATTCCACGAACCATCAGGAGCATATAATGTCAATTTTAAATCTGAATCAAAAGTATGCAAAATAGAATTTATAGTTACAGAAGTAATTTCTGAAGCATTTGCAGTAGAATAAGGAACGTTGATTGCCGAAGTTACACCATTAGGGTCGAGATCAGGTATTGGAGTAGATGTATTATTCGACTTAATAAAGCTACCATCATAAGCAATTGCATTCGCAGTCAATGGAATAATTTCACCTTGACATGCATTAGGAAATCCAGAAACAAGAACCTCTATGGATGCAGGATTTTTATCAATTTTAAAATTATCAATCATCCCAGTTTGACCTTCGATATGAGTATAAATCATATTCCAATTAGCAGGATTGGTTTTATCTGCATTACCTGTAACGCCCATATCTACATTACTAACTAGGATTCGTGAAATCGAAGTCGACATGTTATGTTCAATAACAGTTAATTTTCCACCAGTACTCAAATCTGAAATTGTCATATCAATTGTTACCCAGTTTGCACTATGAGTGCTTGGAATCTCGATAATTTGACCAGTAGGTATTCGAATTCGAATAAAATTGGTTGAAGTTGAGTAAATTAGTGCAAATTCATTGGAATTGGATTTAGTAATTTTACCATCCATATTCGCATCAAAGCCAATTCCCACATCATTTCCCCAATAAGCTGCTGAAAGTTGGAAACTAATTTTATAAGTATCCACAAGGCTTGAGAATAAACCAGCTGGCAAAGCCCGACTTGCATCTATGCCAAAACCAGCACCAGAAATGTTATAAAAAAACACTTTCGAGTTGCTATATGGCCCACCATTCGCCATTATCTGCATATCACCAGAGGCTGGATTTGGATACTGAGTTGTAACCCAACCATCCTGTCCGTTTAAATCGCCTAGTGCTAAATTTTCAAAATCATACAAAGTTTGAGCATTAAGAATCCCAACACTCAAAACCAACACGAAAAACATCACATAAGTCTTTTGCATTTGAAAAAGTTATTAAATTAATATTAAAGGAAAATTAAAAAACAAAATTACTACTATTGTTGAATTATTAACATGAATTAATATAAATATTTTATATTAATTTAATATTAAATAGCACTATTGTCCGATAAAACATTACTATAATTCATTTACAAACTTGTTTTAGTTTTTTTATCGGACAATAATGAATAATTAGATTTATTCAGAATTATAATTTTGAAGGGCAGATTTAATAAAATATGCAATTAAAGAAGGACTGATTGAGATTTAGAAAACTCTCCATTCGTAATTATAGATAGCTTTAAACCCAGAGCCAAGGTTGACTGTAATAGCTTTTTTCTCGTTAGCGTTATATCCTTTATCAACAGGTTTGGAGCTAATAATTTGAGCGCTAAAGTCCTTACTAAAATAATTATCGCCATCTGTGTTTAATAAGTATAGTCCATATATTCCTTGATTAAAGCTAACCGATTGTTGAGCTGGGGTCCATGATTTTGAACTAATTGTTTTCAAACTATATTTCATCGAGATTTTGTCGCCAGGATAAAGTACTGTTTGAGGATCAGTCCATTTAACCGAGTAATTTACTCCAGCAAGCAAATCCCCAGTTTTTCTATCATATCGATTAAAATAAATTTCAATATCACCTTTACCACCTTTATATTTAGTAATGTCGTCCATATAAGAACTTGTTCCAGCCAATACACGCTCCACTGTTGTTGTTCCGTCCACAAAACTGTAATCTGTAAAATACCAGCCTGTCTTTTTTTCTGAAACTGGGATAATTATTGTTGGCTCTTCAGTAATTTGAGATCGAGTAAGATTTTCATCCCACACATACGTATAAACGGCTTTAAAGCCTGACCCCATATTGACTGTAACAGACTTTTCCTCATTTGGCTTGTAGCCTTTTTCAACAGGTTTTGAGCTAAGAATTTCAGAACTAAAATCTTTAGAAAAATAGTTCTCGCCACTAGCATTTAACAAATACAGTCCATATATTCCTTGATTAAAACTTACAGATTGCTGATTTGGAGTCCAAGTTTTACTTGAAATAGTTTTAAGTGCATAATTCATCTTAATTTTATCACCAGGAAATAATTGTTTTTGAGGGTCTGTCCAAATTACATTATAATTTACACCAGCAATTAAATCACCTGACTTTCTATCATATCTATTGAAGTTAATCTCAACATTGCCCTTTGCGCCTTTATATTTGGTAATTTCATCCATATAAGAGCTTGTGCCGGCTAACACTCTCTCAACAGTTTGCGTTCCATCAATAAACTCGTATTTTATTTGTTTCCACCCACCTTTTACATCCGACACTTGACCAAAAGAAATTGAAGCTACTAGCACGAATGCAGTGAAAAATACAATTTTTTTCATAGTATAAATGGTTTAAGTTTACACAAATATACAAAATTTCGTAATAGAGTAAAATCAATTTCGTAATTATTTTGTAACAAAGTGAGGGCAATTTTACAATTATTTTGTAACAGAGTGAGGGCAATTTCGCTAAACCTTTGTTACAAAGTGAAGGCAATTTCGGGATTATATATTTCAAAAAAAAATCCCTACACAGAATTTTGCATAAGGATTTTAATTTATTGACTATCTTTTTGTTTAGAATTTCATCACCAATCCGCCCATAAAGTTAATTCCAGCTTGTGGATAATAGTAAGCCCAAGTTTGTTCAGCTCCTTGTTCGTACCAAGCTCCGCCATAAGCATTGTTTGAATATTTAAGATTAAAAATGTTGTTAACCAAAAACTTAAGTTGAATTTCGCGAATAAATTTAGTTTCAAATGTATAATCAATCTGCATGTTATTAAGAAAATACGCATCTAGTTTGCGAGCATCAGACGAAGTATTATCAAAATATTGAGTACCAACATATTTAGAAATCCAGCTGATGTTAAAACCTGAAAATGGTTTATATGAGATTATTCCTGAAGAAATAACATTTGGCGAATAAGCAATATCTGTTTCACCAAGGTTGAATGATTGATATTCTTCGTTCCAGTCATCATCGTAAGTATAAGCCCACGAATTAAAGTTTTGAATTTTATTCTGACTAAGAGTAAGGTTTGCATCAATACTCAATTTGCTTATTGGCTTTACTCCTGCCGATATCTCAATACCTGCTCTGTATGATTCTGGAACATTTGTCATAATATCATAACCCACGCTCGATTTCTCTCCAGTAGGAACCAACTGATTGATATAATCCATATAATACAGATTTGCAGAAGCTGAGAACTTTTGCGACTGATATGTATATCCGAGTTCGTAATCATATAAGGTTTCGGCTAAAGGCATTTTTGAAGGATCACCTGCTGCATCTTTAAAATTGGTACGAGTTGGCTCTCTTTGCGAAGTTGCAAACGAAATATAAGTTTTCATATTATCGCTAATATTATAATACAAGCCTGCTTTTGGATTTACGAAATTATATGTATGCTCCTGATTCAGAATTCTTTGGTTTCCATCGGCATCAAGATCATAATCCAAACCAGCCATTTTATAATATACATTACGATACTGAATATCGCCATAAGCAAATAATCCGGAAACTAATTCGTAATTAAGTTTTGCAAATACATTTAGGTCATTCTTTAAGCCTGTACTTCTGTACCATTCGTAATTATTCTCGGTATTTCCAGCAAACTGCATCCAGATAATATTTCCAAAATGACGACCATCATACTGATTCCAACCACCGCCAACACTTAGTTTTGCCTTTTTTGTTTTATAGTTTGCAGATAAAGTTGTTCCGTAAAAATCATTTGCCATCATTTTGCGTTGAATGATATCAGATTGTGAAATGGCAATATTTGGAACTTGTAAAGTATCAAGACCGTTAATTAATAAGCCACCAGGAATAATTAAATCTGGCAAACCGTACTCAGCAATTGTTCTGTCCTCTTTGTATTGTTCGTAATATCCGTCGCCACGAGTGTAATGAATACCAGCATTTAAATCTAGGTTTTCGCCAATACTTTTGGAATATAGAAGTTGGTAATGAGTCTGAATATAGTTGTCTGTTTGATCTTTGTAATATTGACGAACACCGTTTTCATCAAAATATTCACCAGCGGGATTGTAAGTTCTGTTTGATTCCAGTAATTCCTGAGGACAGCCCCACCAGCTTATGCCGGTTCTTTCGCGACCGTGAATAAGATTAAAACGTAAAAAACTAGTTTCGCCTCTCCAAGCAGCCGTCATCATTACAGCCTGATGTTTTGAAAATGAATTCTCTACATAACCGTCGCTATCGAGATTTGACATTCGTAAATCGAAAGAAAAACCATTATTCAAAATTCCAGTTCCTACCGTAATATTTTCACGAAAAGTGTTAAAGCTACCGCCCATTGCCGAAACTTCGCCATAAGGTTTTTCGCTAAGCGAGCCAGTAAAAAAGTTCATACTTCCGCCAAAAGCAGCAGCACCATTTGTAGAAGTACCAACACCACGAGTAATCTGCACATTATTTACTGAGCTAGTAAAATCGGGCATATTAACCCAAAAAACTGTCTGTGATTCGGCATCGTTCAAAGGCATTCCGTTTACAGTTACATTAATTCTGGTTGGATCGGTTCCACGGATTCTATAATTTGTATATCCAATTCCGGTTCCGGCTTCGCTAGTTGCGACAAACGATGGAGTAAGTTCCAGCAAATAAGGCAAATCCTGGGCGATATTACGTTTTTGCAATTCCTCTGAATTAACAGTTGAATAAGTCATTGGCGAATTTTCGTCAGCTCTGGTAGCTTTTACAATAACCTCATCGCTCAAATAAGCAGCAGTTTTTAAAGTTACCTTACCAATGTTCTCGTTTTCGGATTTAAACGAAATTTCCTTTGTCCAATCTTCGTAACCAACAAAAGAAATAAGTAGTTTACAGTCTTTAGATTTACATTTAATAGAGAATTCTCCATCTGCATTTGTAGTAGTTCCCAAATAGGAATTTTCGATTACAATACTTGCTCCGGTAAGAGCCTTGCCGTCTTCATCAACGACTTTACCTCTAATCACTTGCGCATTGGCAAAAATAGCCAAAAGCAAAAACATCACTAAAAAAGAAATTTGTTTCATAATAATTAAAATTTTAATTCTTAAAAATTTAATCGGGATGAAACTAACCTGAATAAATCAAGCTAAACGGAATGAATCATGTACCTCCCTTCGTCGGCATTACCCGCATCAGGTTCGTAGGGTATGATCTCAGCCTGTTGGCACCCCTGTCACTTTGACAGTGCAAAGATAATACTTTTTTTTGATTGTGGAATATGTTTTTGGAGGGGGGTTCAAGCACTCGGATTGCAAATCATTAGTGCGAAAGCCGTTCGATCGAGCCGGGGGAGTATTAAAAATAAAAAAGTGACCAAAGTTGGGAAGATGAAAGGAATAGTGTTCCGCTAAATTATATTTCATCACCTGTAATCTCACCCAATTGCATTTTAATTTGTTTATCAAAATCTGATTCAAAAAGTTGGTCTTGCACCACTCTGTATTTTTCAAATTCTGTTTCGGCAAAAACTTTAGCAATTTCAGCAGTTACTTTTCCTGGATTTTCAAGTACTTCTCGTTGGTTAAACTTTAAAAAAACATTTAATTTTTCAGCCCAATCAATCATTGTCATTGGAAAACCTCGTTCTGCTTGGTCTTCAGCATAGTCTAAGTACATCGTCACAAAACGGTCTAGTGATTTTATTTCTTTTTCTTTCAAGTAATTTTTGGCTATCGAAACATCGGTTTTAATAATTTTTCCTTCTGGTGCATTTTTCCATGTACTTAATCCCATATGCTCTTTTTCGGCATTGGCACGACTCACAATCAACTCAGCAGCAGTTTGTCCGTGTATAGCAAAATGAAGTTTATTCTGTACTGTAGCAAAAAATGTTTTAGTTGTTTCAGCATCTTTGCTGTAATCCATTGCCGTGGTATAAATGTCAGTTATTTTCTGATAAAAATTTCTTTCGCTGACTCTTATTTCTCGTATTTCAGCAAGCAAATCATCAAAGTATTTTTTACTAAAAAATGCACCATTTTTTAATCGTTCTTTGTCCAGCACGTAACCACGTATCGCAAAATCGTGTAACACATTGGTTGCCCACTGCCTAAATTGCATTGCTCTGTTGGAGTTTACTCGATAACCAACAGAAATAATCATTACCAGATTATAGAACTCTACATCTCGTTCTACTTGTCTTTTTCCTTCATTTTGAACTATTCGAAAATTTCGAATAGTTGCCTCTTTTTGTTCGCATGATTTTAAAATCTCTTTTATATGATAATTAATTGTATTTACTTCCACTTCAAAAAGAACGGCAATTAGCTTTTGCGATAACCAAACGGTTTCGTCCTCAATACGAACTTCGATAGTGTTTTCCCCTGCTTGGTTTGTAAACACCAAAAATTCAGCAGTACTGTTTCGTATTTGAAGTTTCTTAGTCATATTTTAATCTTTAATTTGATTTTTCTGAGTTCCGGATACAAATCTACTACTAATTTTGGGTTATGTAAAAAAAAAACTTGCGGCAAAATCAACTAACATTAAATAAACTTATAGAAGAGAAAACAATGAATCATGTACCTCCCTTCGACGGCATTACCCGCATCAGGTTCGTAGGGTATGATCTCAGCCTGTTGGCACCCCTGTCACTTTGACAGTGCAAAGATAAAAGATTTTTTTAAAATGACAATATGATTAAGAGCAGGTTTGTTTTCTATTTTTGACAATAAAGTGCTGTGAAAGTTTTTACGTATAATAACAATTAATAAAATATTTATAGCTATACCGGAACGCTAATAAAGAATATTACTGTTGAGCCAAAAAATAAAATTACTATTGATGTAAATGATCTTGCTGCAGGATTGTATTTTGTTGTTGCAAAATCAAGTAATTCGTGCTATTCCGGCTTTTTCATAAAGGAATAACGAACTTCAACAATCATTTAGCCCTATGGGTTTTAAATTTTACGTGCCAAAATACTTATAAAAATCATTACTTTCTTTTGTTCAGAGTTTAGTTGCAGATTATACAATTCCTTCTTCACATAAATCATATCAACAAGCTGGATTGCGCCATCGGACATTGGATGTTCGTAGTTGCCACACAACAGTAATTTGATGTATTAAATATACTTTCCCAAAACCATATCTAGTACGCACACATAGTAAAATGGCAGATTTAGCAAGCGGAATTCTTTACCGTTTAATGTTTTTACGGTGTCGATGGAAAAGGAACCAGACCACACTCTTACAGCTAAATCTAGTGGAGATTGGTCCATAAAATAATGTAGAGATTTTAGTTTTGCATTATGCCCACTCTTTACTTCGATAGGAATTAGTTTAGATTTATACGAATATACAAAATCAACTTCGGCATCGGAACCATCCTTGTCGCGCCGCCAAAAATTTCGTTCTGCCAGCACACTATCATCGAGGCAAAGCAATTCTTGTCCCACAATATGCTCTGCAATTCTTCCACGCCAAACATCCTGAATGTCTTGAACCGAAAAAACATCAGTTTGAATGCCAGAATAGTAGTTTACCAAGCCGGTATCGAGCCAGATCAATTTTGGCTTTTTACGAAACTCAGGCAGAATTGGCAAACGAGTTCCTGTAACAGGGTAAACAAGTTCGAGCAAAAATGCTTTTTGTAAAGTTCGCAAAGCCGCTCCAACTTCTCTTGAACGATAATTGCTACCACCAAAATTATGAAATGTAATAGCCTCAGCTGCGTTATTCCATCCTACCTTAAGACAATGGCGCACAACATTTAAGTCAGACTCATCTTGCGCATATTTTTCCGAATCATCAATGTAGGAAGTTAGCAAAGAACGATATACAGGTGCAAGCGAAAGAATATCTCTCATTTTGGAATACTGAACCACTGCCTCGGGCATTCCGCCAACAAGAGTATATCGTCTGAATAATTCCATGACACGACTATGTATAGCATCGGCATTTAAATTTAGAACTACATCACGGTCAAACTCTTCGTTTATACCATCTAGGAATTCCAGAAAACTCAATGGTCTAATTGGATAATACTCAATCCGACCAACCGGAAAAGAAATTTCCTCTGCCTTTAAAAGTGTTTCCAATAGCGAACCTGCAGCTATAACACATATATGAGGTGCTTCTTCATAAAAATATCTGAGCATCGCAACTGCTTTAAGCGAATTCTGAATTTCATCAATAAATAATAAAGTTGGCTCGTTTAAAACAGTTTTTTTATTGTGTAAATAAATTGCTGTCAACAAACTCTCAACATCTGAGTATTGTTCAAATAGTAAAATATCTTTCTCTTTTTCAAGATTAAGCTTTAAATAAACCTTGAATTGCGAAGAAAAACTTTCGACCAATGTTGATTTGCCAACCTGCCTTGCTCCTCTCAATACCAATGGCTTGCGGTTTTCGCTATCTTTCCATTCACTGAGAAATTTTATTGCCTTCCTGTTTATCATACGATAATATTTTCTACAAAGATACAACTTTTTACACAAACAGACGGTATAATTTAACATTTTATGTCACAATCAGACGGTATAATTTCGCTTTTCGTGTCACAAACAGACGGTATAATTTCGCTTTTCGTGTCACAAACAGATGGTGTAATTTCACATTTCGTGTTACAAACAGACGGTATATTTTTGCATTTCGTGTTACAAAAAGACGGTATAATTTTGCATTTCATGTCACAAACAGACGGTATAAATTTGCCTATCATGTCACAAAAAGACGGTATAATTTTGCATTTCATATCACAAACAGACGGTATATTTCTGTATTTCTCTATCTGGCGCTAATTTATACCGATACACTTTTTGTAAATCAATTCCCGATAAATGCGGAATTTCGAAATCTCAAAATGCGCTTCTCTTTTAGAACATCACTATAAGTCTAGTGACATATTACATTTTAGTCTTTACAAATATTCAACGCGGTAGATTATAAAAATGTCATATTTTCTCAAATAATAATCATTTTTCACCATTTGTAATCATTAATCACTAACAATAGTGGAAAATAATCAAATTACACCCGAAATAAGAGTTTTTCACGACAAGATGTCTCTTCGAGCTGGCGCGAACGGCTTTAGCCCTCGTTTCTACTATTGCTCAACGCATCGCAACGAAGTTAGTTTAGATCCAGTTCGATTCAATGCATTGCAACACGCTGAGTTCTTCGCTAGATGGAGTATCGGTTGCAATTTGTGTCCTAGATATTTCTGGCTCTCGGATTACAAAATTCGAGGGAT
>JBBQCZ010000045.1:0-24472 GCA_038319215.1 Bacteroidales bacterium
TGTGAAGCTGGAAAACATGCTCCTACCGCTGCAATATTAATGTTTTTTGCAGTCAAATTTGATTTTACTGTTGTTACTAAAGCTGGATATACGCAAATGGCTGCAACGTTTTTGTAGTTCGGAAAATGTTTATTAAAATCATTTACCTTTTCTGTCATTGCCTTAATTTTAGCTGTAGTGTCGTTTGTGTTTAGGCTGGTAAGATCTATTAAATTAAAAATATTAATTAGATTTTCTTTAGTTTTATAGTCCTTAACTTTTTCTTTTAATTCATTGATTTTAGAATCAATAACTTCTTTTTGTGGTGCTGTGCTGTAATTAAAGTCTTTCATATTATTTAAGTTTTTCGTTTTGTATATGTCTTAAATTGTCTCTTTCTGTTTTCTTTTTTATATTGTTTTCTAATGCTGTTGTTAGGTCTATTCCAGTTTGATTTGCCATACATAAAAGTACCCATAAAACATCTGACATTTCTTCTTCTAGATTTAATATTTCTCCCGGTTTTGTCGATTGTTCTCCATATTGCCGTGAGATAACTCTTGCCATCTCTCCTACTTCTTCAGTTAAAACAATCATATTTGTTTTTATGTCGAAATATCTTACACCGTAAGTGCTAATCCATTGATCTACTGCTATTTGCGCTTCTTTAATTGTCATTTATATGCATTTATATATCCAAAAATTCTGCTCTGTCGTAAAATTAGGTTGTACAATAAACAAATTCTCTTCATTTATTATTGGATAAGACCTGATACAAAGATAATAATTTCCTGGTTCTAATTTAACACTGAAATCCCCTATACTCGACATCGTACTATCTGAGATATTTAGGAGTTGATTTATAGGACCTGCAAATGTGTCTTTTACTGCGGAGTTTACAAAATGAATATAACCTGAATATGGATTATATGTCCATGTACTTTGATCAAAAATACAACTGCCTTCACCATATTGAATGCTACCTGTAATACCAGATTTTATTGAGTTTGTTTCGCAGGACATGAACGCTGTAAATGCTGCAATAACTATAATAATTGCGATTTTAGTTTTCATTATATTCTGTTTTTTGAGTCAATAATTATTGTTACTGGACCATCGTTACAAAGGCTTATTTGCATGTCTGCTCCGAATATTCCAGTCTTTGTTTTTTTATTTAGAAGTATGTCAATTTCTTGAATAAAACTTTCGTAAAGTGGAATCGCAATTTCTGGCCTTGCTGCTGCAATATACGAAGGGCGATTTCCTTTTTTTGTGCGTGCGTGCAAAGTAAATTGACTTATCGTTAATACGTCAAGATTTTTTTCAATGCAAGAATGGTTCATTACTCCTTCTGTGTCATCGAAGATTCTTAAATTTACAATTTTATTTGTAAGCCACGATATGTCTTCATTTGTGTCATCATGTGTTATTCCTAGAAAAATTAGTAGCCCCAAGTTAATGGAAGAGATATTTTCTCCATTTACTTTTACATTCGCTTCTTTAACTCTTTGGATTACTGCTATCATTTTTGTAAGCTAAAGTGTTGATAATTAATAGGTTAACCAATGTTCCACATGGAACATTATTCAAAAAGGTTTGTGAATTCAAATTTAGTTACATCAAATAATCCTTTATCTCCAATTTTGAGTTTCGGGATCACCAGTAAGGCCATAAAAGATAGGGTCATAAATGGTGATGTAAGCTTTGATCCATTTGCTTTTATTACGGTATTTAGTTTTTCGTAAATATCGGCAACCTCTTGCGCTGGTTGCTGTGTCATTAGTCCAGCAAATTCTAATTGTAAAGTGTAATAATCTTTTTCTTTTACGTAAGTAAGGCCTCCTTTTTGGTCAATTATTTCATTTATTGCATTGCAAATATCGGTGTCGTTACATCCCATTGCAATAATATTGTGACTGTCGTGAGCTATTGAAGTGGCAATTGCTCCATGCTGTAATCCAAATCCATTAATAAAAGCTACTTGCGGTTTTGAGTTTGCTGTGTACCGATTGTAAACTACAATTTTCAAAATGTCGTGCTCAATGTCTGATACAATATTGTCATTAATAACATTTGGCTTTGTGGTGAAGAAATTTGTAACTAATTCTTTGTCGATTACTTCTATTACTTTTATTTTGGTTTTTTCGGGTTTTATGGCAATTTGGCTTTCTGTAATTTTTGAAGCTAAAAATTTATTTACTGGTTTTACTTTTGGAGTGTCAAATAAAATGCGTTTATTTGAGTAAACCGTTTGACCATTAATAATTGTTTCTAAAATTGTAAAGTCTTTAAGATTGTCGACAATAATAAAATCAGCAGGATCATTTTTTTGTAAAAGTCCAACTGGTAGGTTATAATGTTTCACAGGATTTACACAAGCCGTAAAAAGTAGGTCAAAAATGTCAATTTTGTGTTTTAAGCCCAATTTCAATATTTTGTTTATATGGCCATATTTAATAAGGTCGTCTGGATGTGAATCGTCAGTGCAAAGCATCACCATAGTATTGAATTTGGAAATTAGGGGGTATAATTCCTCAAAATTGCGCGCAGCTGATCCTTCTCGAATTAAAACTTTCATTCCTAGCTTTATTTTTTCAATTGCTTCGTCAATTGTAAAACATTCGTGATCAGTCGAAATTCCAGAGTCAATATATTTTTTTAATTGGTCTCCTGAGATTCCGGGAATATGTCCATCTATTTTTGCACCGTATTTTTTTGCAATTAGTAATTTTGCGTGAACATCTTTATCATCAAATATAACACCTGGGTAATTCATCATTTCTCCAAGTACTAATAATTTATGTTTTGCAAATAAATCGTCGATGTCTTCTGGACTTAAAATTGCACCCGAAGTTTCGAAACCTGTAGCCGGTACACAAGATGGTGCACTATAGAAAGTTTTTAAAGGTGTGAGTTCAGAATTTTTAATCATAAACTCCACTCCTTCTTTTCCAAGTACGTTTGCAATTTCGTGCGGGTCGGTTACAACTGCGACTGTTCCATTTTGTATTGCAAGCTTTGCGAACTCAGTTGGAATAAGCATTGAACTTTCTATATGTACATGTGCATCTATTAATCCTGGAACAATGAACAAGTCGCTCAAGGTTTCTTTTTCATTTATTTCTGTAATGTGTCCGTCTTCAACAAGTACTTCACCTTTAAATATTCTTCTTGTAAAGAGGTCAACGATATTTCCTTCAAATTTTTTCATGGATATATTATTTTTATTTTTATTTTTTTGTTACAATGCATTCGTTATTCTCAGGCTACGTATTCTTGTATTTTTTCGTTGGCTGATTCGTCCGCCGCGGCGGAGGCGAAGTCGAAGCCAACTTTTTTTATTTTTGTTCCACGTGGAACACACACTACCTCCCAAGGAAAACCAGTAATACACTGATATCTGATGGAGACACCCCGCTAATTCTCGAAGCTTGACCTATTGTTTTGGGATTTATTTTAATTAATTTTTGTCGAGCTTCTGTTGAAAGCGATTTTAATTCAGCATAATTTATTTTATTACGTATCTCTATATTTTCTAATCTTTTCAATTTGTCAGCAATTAGTTTTTCTCTATCAATATAACCGGAATACTTTATGAGAATTTCAGCAGCATCGATAATCTCTTGAGACTTTTCTCCGTAACTTTCTACAAGTTCTTTAAGTTTTGGGAAAGCTTCAATTAAATCATTAACCTTAATTTGTGGTCTGCCTATTACCGTAGAAAGTTTTATACTCTGCCTTAATTCTGTAGATCCAAGTTCTTTAAGAATGTGATTTACTGTTTCTGGTTTGCAGCTTTGAGTGCTGAAGAAATGTATTAGTTCATCTCTTTGTTGAAGTTTTTTCTGAAGATTTTCAAAGCGCTCTTTTGATGCTAAACCAATATTATAACCAAGTTCTGTTAATCGTACATCTGCGTTATCTTGGCGAAGTAAAATTCTAAATTCAGCTCTTGATGTAAACATTCTATATGGTTCGTCAACTCCTTTTGTTACTAAATCATCTATCAATACTCCAATATAAGCTTGGTCACGATTTAAAGTAAAATCTGGTTTTTTATTTATTTTTAAGTGTGCGTTTATTCCTGCCATAAGGCCTTGTGCTGCAGCTTCTTCATATCCTGTTGTTCCGTTTATTTGTCCGGCAAAATATAAATTTTCAATTAATTTTGTCTCAAGTGTGTTGAAAAGTTGAGTTGGGTGAAAGAAGTCGTATTCAATTGCATAGCCTGGTCTAAATATTTTTACGTTTTCAAAACCTTCAACTTTTCTAAGGGAATCAAGCTGAACTTTCCATGGCAATGATGAAGAAAATCCATTTAAATAGTACTCTATAGTCGTCTCTCCTTCTGGTTCTACAAACAATTGATGACGGTCTTTATCAGGAAATGTTACTAATTTTGTTTCAATACTTGGACAGTATCTTGGCCCAATACTTTGAATAGTACCATCATATAAAGGAGAATCTTCAAGTCCAGTACGCAAAGTTGCATGTACTTCTTCATCTGTGTATGCAATATAGCAACTTCTTTGTTTAAGAAAAACTTGATTGTAATTGTGTGTAAATGAAAATGGCATTATCAAACTATCTCCTTCTTGAGCTTGAAGTTTTGAAAAATCTACTGTTCTTCCATCAATTCTTACTGGAGTCCCAGTTTTCATTCGGTCTGCTGTAAATCCTAATTTGACTAGATTTTCTGTTATTCCATAAGATGCTGGTTCTGATATTCTACCTCCTTTTAATTTAATTTGACCAATATGCATAAGGCCATTTAGAAAAGTTCCAGCTGTTAAAATAACTGATTTTGACTTAAAATTAACACCTAATTCTGTTTTAACACCTGTAATTTTGTTGTTTTCAACTGTAATTCCAGTAACAGAATCTTGCCAAAAGTCTAAATTTGGTAGCGACTCAAGTGTATTTCGCCACTCAGTGCTAAAAACCATTCTGTCGCATTGTGCTCTTGGGCTCCACATTGCGGGACCTTTCGACATATTTAGCATCCGAAATTGAATCATCGATTTGTCAGAAATTATTCCAGAATATCCGCCTAATGCATCAATTTCTTTTACAATTTGTCCCTTTGCAACGCCTCCCATAGCTGGATTACACGACATTTGTGCAATTTTGTTCATGTCAATTGTAATCAGTAATGTTCTGCTGCCAAGATTTGCCGCCGCTGCCGCTGCTTCGCATCCCGCGTGTCCTGCTCCTACAACGATTACATCGTATTCTTCGTTCATTTTTATTGTCTTTTTGGCAAAATTAGTTAAAATTTTATTCCTATTACTAAAATATCGTCTGTTTGTTCAATGTCTAATTTCCATTCATTTAGCTTATTTTGCAAATAATCTTTAGATTCCTCTGGAGTCATTGCAGCACTAGCTTTTAGATATTCTCTGAAACGCTGATATTTTAGCTTTTCTTTTGTCTGAAATTTAAATTGATCTGGGTAACCATCACTAGATAGAAATATGTAATCTCCTTTTGATACTTCAAATGAATTTTCTTCGAATTGTGTATCTTTAGCATAACCGATAATTTCTATATTAGTTTTTATTTCTATTAATTTTTCTTCTGCAGAAATGTATTTCCATATTTTGTGTTTAGAACCAGAGTATGAAATTTTGTTTTTTTCAATGCAAATAATACTAATACTTAGTGATTCTCCTTTTAATGTATCACTTCTAGTAATATAATCAAAATATCTAGTATTAAGTTCATTAAGAAGTGTTTTTGTATTGGAATATGTACTCGTTAATCTGTTTATAAGTTCAATACCAATTACAGATAGAAATCCGGCAGAAATACCATGACCAGTGCTATCTGCTAGAGCAATTATTGTTTTATTTTCCTTTGTGCTTAGGTGGTAGAAATCACCCCCAACAGTAAATTTTGGGAGATCGAGGATAAAGTAATTTAGCGAAATGTCATTTTGATTATTTATCATGCATGAATTTTGTATTACCCTAGCATATTGTAAGTTAGCAGATATTTCATCATCTTTTAATTTAAGTAATGTATTGGCATTTGAAAGTCGTTTATTTAAAGCAGATTTATTTTTTAACAAATTGAATAATAAAGTTATAAGTATGGATATCGAAAGTAATACTACAATCAAAATATAATTAATTTTATTTTTTTGCTTTATTTCAGTGTCCTTAGCTTTTGATTCTAGATTTATTTTGTCAACTTCATATTTGGTTTTTATATCTTTTATTTTCTCATCTAGTTCCTTAGTGTAAATGCTATCTTTAAGAGAATGATACCGATTTAGATATTCAATCGCTTTTTTATAATTAGATTGCTTGAAAAATAGTTGATATGTGGTGTAGTACAGGCTTTTTCGTGATTCAATATAAGCCATTTTTATGTTTATGCTGTCTGCCTGATTTATAAGTTTTTCTGCTTCATTATAATTGGCTTCAGTTATTTCTATTTCTGCTAGATTGTTTAGTATTGTTGCTTTGCAATAAGTATTTTCTAAACTATCAAAGTAGTACATCGCACTGTAATAAGAATTTCTTGCTTCGGAAAGTTTATTTTGTTTGAAAAAAACGTAGCCAATGTTATTGTATATGCCTCCAATTTCT
This sequence comes from Bacteroidales bacterium, assembly GCA_038319215.1. Lineage (GTDB taxonomy): Bacteria > Bacteroidota > Bacteroidia > Bacteroidales > ML635J-15 > Bact-19. Next base: position 6,573 of record JBBQCZ010000045.1, read on the forward strand.
GCCGAAAACTCTGTTTTATTATTGCATTCAGCTAAAATATTTTTGTAGTATGTTAATGCTAAATTATAGTTTCCTTGCATTACGTACAGGTTTCCAATATTAGTTAAAGACTGTATAATACGCTTACTATCATTACATTTGTAGGCATAATTTAAAGCGATTGTATAATTATTTAGTGATAATTCATATTCTTGCGTGTATTGGTAGATTATTCCAATATTATTGTGCGTGATTTGAAGGAGATCATAATCATCTGAATTTTTTAGTAATTCAAGTGCGGTCTCGAATGCTTTTAGTGATTTCGCGTAATCTCCTTTTGTAAGATAGGTTGAGCCGAGAATTATATTAGAATTCACAAGGTCACTAGGGTTATTGTATAATTTTGCAAAGTGAACCGCTTTTTCGGAGTACATTATACTTTGATCACCGGATGAGTCAATGTATATATCTGCAAGATCGCAATAAATACGAGATTTTAGCGAATCTGGACTGGTAATCAGCGATTTGTACAAGTCTAAAGAAGATTTTTGAGCCGCCAAATTTGTTAAAAATAAAGTTAGAAAGATAAATCCCGTTATGGTTACAAATGCTTTTTTCATGGTATTCTTAAATTAAAAAGGGAAAACCGTTTGAAGTTTTCCCTTTATGTTTTACATTAGTTTTCTGTATTTAATTCTATGAGGTCCAGTATCTCCAAGTCTTTTCTTTTTATTTTCTTCATAATCGGAATATGATCCCTCAAAGAATACAACTTGTGAGTCTCCTTCAAAAGATATAATGTGAGTAGCAATTCTATCGAGAAACCACCGATCGTGAGTAATGATTACAGCACAACCTGCAAAATTTTCAAGTCCTTCTTCGAGAGCACGCAAAGTATTAACATCTATATCGTTAGTAGGCTCATCTAAAAGTAAAACATTAGACTCAGATTTTAGGGTCATTGCTAGATGTAATCTGTTTCTCTCACCTCCCGAAAGAATAGAACATTTTTTCTCTTGGTCGGCACCGTTAAAGTTAAATCTTCCAACATATGCCCTGGCATTCATTAACTTGCCTCCTATTTGGATAAATTCGTTACCACCAGAAATAACTTCATAAACAGATTTTTCCGGATCTATTTCGGCATGAGTTTGGTCAACATATCCTATTTTTACGGTTTCACCAATTTCAAAACTACCAGAGTCCGAATCTACGTGACCCATCATTAATCTGAAAAGAGTTGTTTTTCCTGCACCGTTTGGGCCAATTATTCCAACAATGCCTGCTGGTGGAAGTGAGAAGGTAAAATTCTCGAATAGAATTTTGTGATCAAAAGACTTTGATATCCCATTGGCTACTAGTACTTTATCGCCAAGTCTTGGTCCATTTGGAATATATATTTCTAGTTTTTCTTCTTTTTGTTTTGTATCTTCATTAAGCATTTTGTCGTAAGCAGAAAGTCTAGCTTTAGACTTTGCATGTCTAGCTTTTGGACTCATACGAACCCAGTCGAGTTCTCTTTCTAAAGTTTTGCGACGCTTAGATTCTGTTTTTTCTTCCATTGCCATTCGAGTTGTCTTTTGCTCGAGCCACGATGAATAATTTCCTTTCCACGGAATACCTTCTCCTCTATCGAGTTCTAGAATCCAACCTGCTACATTATCAAGGAAGTATCTATCGTGAGTAACAGCAATAACAGTTCCTTTATATTTTTGAAGATGTTGCTCTAGCCACTGCACTGACTCAGCATCAAGATGATTTGTTGGTTCATCTAAAAGCAAAATATCTGGTTCACGGAGTAATAATCTGCAAAGCGCAACTCTTCTTCGTTCTCCTCCAGATAAATGTTCTACAGATTCACTTCCATCAGGACAACGCAATGCGTCCATAGCTCTTTCCAGTTTACTATCTAAGTCCCAAGCGTCGTGGTGATCAAGAAGTTCTGTTAATTCACCTTGTCTTTCAATGAGTTTATTCATTTCATCGTCGGTCATTGGCTCTGCAAATTTTTCATTTACAGCTTCGTATTCTTTTAAAAGTGCTACAACTTCATGAACACCTTCTTCAACAACTTCTTTCACAGTTTTTGAATTGTCAAGTTCTGGCTCCTGTGCTAGATATCCAACTGTGTAACCTGGTGAAAATACTACTTCTCCTTCAAAAGACTTATCTAATCCAGCTATTATCTTCAGCAAAGTAGATTTTCCAGATCCGTTTAATCCTATTATGCCTATTTTTGCACCATAAAAGAATGAAAGATAAATATTTTTTAGAATTTGTTTTTGTGGTGGAATTTTCTTGCCCACGTTCACCATTGAAAAAATGATTTTCTTGTCGTCGCTCATATTATTTGATTTTATTGTTTAAATATTAGATTTACAAATATAGTTTATTGAAAGTAAATAACCATATATACTATTGAATTAAAATCATTTCTGGGTAACACAATTTTTTTAATGTTTTTTGGTTTGGTATTGTATTAAGTATTTTATTAGTTTTGCGTTATGAAATTCAAATTTATTCTACTAATATTTATCCTTTTTGCAAGCCTTTTTACAGCAAATGCTCAGTTAAAAGACAGCTCAATAAACTTATTGCAAGCAGAGATAAATTATTCTTTTCATACGCCAGGCGGCGATTTATCTCAACGTTTTGGTTTATCTTCTACAATTGGGTTGGGATTAACTTATAAAACAAAATCAAACTGGACTATTGGTGTAGAATACAATTATCTTTTTGGAGGAAATATTAAAGATAGTACAAGCTTTTTATCTGGAATTATGACTGAGTCGGGAGCTATAATAAATAGCTTTGGAGAATATGGAACAGTTTTACTTTCAGAAAGAGGTTTTTATACTGGCGTAAAAGCAGGTAAACTATTTCCAGTACTTAGTTCGAATAAAAATTCAGGAATTGTTTTTAATGTTGGAGCGGGTTTATTGCAACATCATATCCGAATCGATAATAAAGATAATAACACTCCACCTGTTCTCGGTGATTATAAGAAGGGTTACGATAGATTAACTAATGGTATTTCAGCACGAGAATTTATTGGTTACCAATTTCTTGATAATAGAGGATTAGTAAATTTTTATGTTGGTTTCGAGTTTTATCAGGCGTGGACAATGTGCAGACGAGATCTTAACTTTGATACGATGCAGAGAGACGATACAAAACGTCATGACTATTTGATGGGAATTCGTGCAGGATGGATTTTGCCTATTTATAAAAGAAGCCCAAACAATTATTATTATTACTAAATAATGTTGTTATTTTATAATTTATCGACTCGCCTTTACTTTACATCAGTAAGAATTGCTACTCTTTTTAATAGCAAGGCTAAAAAAATGATTGAGGGTCGGAGAGCGTGGAAAAATGAGTTAAATTGTAGGATAGATAAATCTGCAAAATATATATGGGTTCATTGTGCTTCGTTAGGCGAGTTTGAACAAGGAAGGCCGCTTATAGAGGAAATAAAGCAAAATAATCCCAATAATTACAAAATTATTCTTACTTTTTTTAGCCCTAGCGGATACGAAATTCGAAAGAATTATGAGTTAGCTGATAATGTATGTTATTTGCCATTCGACACAAAAAAAAATGCTATCGATTTTGTTAAAATTGTAAATCCAGTGTATGCTGTATTTGTAAAATATGAGATTTGGTATCACATGCTTTCAGAGCTTTTTAGGAACAATATTCCTGTTTTTCTTGTTTCTGGAATATTTAGAAAAAATCAAATATTTTTCAAATATTATGGGAAATCTTATCGAAAAGCACTCAGCTTTTTTAAGGAAATTTTTTTACAGGATAAAGAATCGCAGGAGATTTTAAAAAATGTTGGAATTACAAATACAGATGTTTGTGGCGATACCCGAACCGATAGAGTTATAAGTATTGCAAACGGAAAGTATGAGAATAATATTCTCGAAAAATTCTCAGCCAATAAAAAATGTATGGTTTGCGGAAGTACTTGGCCTGCAGATGAAAAGTTATTATGTGATCTAATTAATAATAGTACTGATGATTTTAGATTTATAATTGCACCTCATGAAATAACAGAACGACATTTAAAATCTATTGAATTAATGTTGAACGTAAAAACAGACAGATTATCTAAAATAGATGGTTTTACAACAGATTTAAAAGTGATAATTGTTGATTCAATCGGAATCTTGTCTAAGATTTATCGTTATGCACAAATAGCTTATATTGGTGGTGGATTTGGTCAAGGTATTCACAATATACTCGAGGCCTCTGTTTATGAAATTCCTGTTGCTTTTGGTCCGAATTACAAAAAATTTCGCGAAGCTTGCGATTTGGTGAAAATAAATGCAGCATTTTCTATAAATACCATTGATGAGCTTAAAAGTATAGTAAATAATGTGTATAGTGATTCCCAATACTATAAAAAGATACAAGAAGCTACAAAACACTATATTACTGCCTCTTTTGGTGCAACGCAGCATATCTTTAATAAAATGCAATTAATCGTAGAAAATCGCACGGTTTAGTCATTCTACCTTATTATAAAATTGTTAATTTCTTTTAATTTACAATACTTTAATTTATTTATGCTAAGTGTTTGATAATCAAGCTAATGCCGTAATAAATGAGAGTGCTTCGATTCAATAAACATTAATTTGTTAAAAAAAACTGGATTATATGCTGTAAACCTTAAAAATAAGGCATTTTGATGGTTAATATGTTTTTTTACACTTTTCCTTGCAATTAAGTAAGTGTCTGATTTACCGTCAATTACATTTTGGTAACACTTATGATTATTTTACTGTTGATAACCTAATAATTTTTTTAGTTGTAAAAGATATATTTTAGTGATGGCAAAAATCCTTATTTAATTGAGGGTAAAAGCCGATGAAAAAGAGACAAAAAAGAGACAAACAAAAAGATTATTGTGCTATGTATCAGGACGAAAAAATGAAAGAACAAGATTTTAAAGCAGAATTAAAGAAAAAAACGTTTAACGACGCAGAAGCATTGTTGGCCAGCCAAGAATATTTTAAGGGTGATCAACTTGCTGCTAGAGTATGGATTAATAAGTACGCTCTGAAGGATTCAGATGGTAATCTCTATGAGCTTACACCTGATGATATGCATAGAAGAATTTCAAAAGAGATTTTCAGAATCGAGCAAAAGTATGAAAATCCGATGTCAGAGGAACTTATTTATGATTTATTAAAAGAATTTAAATATATAGTACCTCAAGGTGGTCCAATGTCGGGTATTGGTAATAACATGCAGATTGTTTCTCTTTCAAACTGTTTTGTTATTGGGAACGACAAAATGACCGACTCTTATGGTGGTATTCTTAAAATTGATCAAGAACAAGTACAATTAATGAAACGTCGCGGGGGTGTTGGCCATGATCTTTCTCACCTTCGTCCCAAAGGTTCACCAGTTAAGAACTCTGCTTTAACTTCAACAGGTATAGTTCCTTTTATGGAAAGATATTCAAACACAACACGAGAAGTTGCACAAGACGGGCGTCGTGGTGCGTTAATGTTGAGTGTGTCTATTAAACATCCTGATAGTGAAGACTTTATTGATGCAAAATTAACAGAAGGTAAAATTACTGGAGCAAATGTTTCTGTAAAAATTACTGATGATTTTATGAATGCTTTGATTAATAAAGAAAAATTTGTTCAACAATATCCTATTGACGACAAATCGCCTAAATTTATTAAAGAGGTAGATCCAAATAAAATATGGCAAAAAATTATTCATAATGCTTGGAAATCGGCTGAACCAGGAATTCTGTTTTGGGACACTATAATTAGAGAGTCTGTGGCGGATTGTTATGCAGACTTAGGATATAAAACTGTTTCTACTAATCCTTGTGGCGAAATTCCTCTTTGTCCTTATGATTCTTGCCGCTTGTTGGCAATTAATTTATATTCTTATGTTGAGAATCCATTTACAACTGAGGCGAAATTTAATTTCGAAAAATTCATAAAACATGTGCATTATGCTCAGAAAATGATGGATGATATAATTGATCTCGAACTTGAAAAAATTGATGCAATTCTTACAAAAATTATCAATGATCCAGAAGATATAGAGATTAAGCGTGTTGAGAGAAAACTTTGGGAAAACATCAAGAAAAAAGCTGAAGAAGGAAGACGTACAGGTGTTGGTATTACCGCCGAAGGTGATATGTTGGCCGCATTAAATTTAAGATATGGTTCTGAAGATGGAATTGATTTTGCTGTTGAAGTTCAGAAAACTCTAGCAATAGAAGCTTACAGATCTTCTGTTACAATGGCAAAAGAACGTGGTTTTTTCTCAATTTATGATTCACAAAGAGAAAAAAACAATCCATTTATTAACAGATTGAGAGAAGCTGATCCTAAAATGGTTGAAGATATGGAAACTTGGGGTAGAAGAAATATTTCTATTCTTACCATCGCTCCTACAGGAACAACAAGTTTGATGACTCAAACAACTTCTGGTATCGAACCTGTTTTCCGCCCTTTCTACACTCGTCGTCGTAAAGTTAATCCAAACGACCCTGAGACAAGAATAGATTTTACTGACGAACAAGGTGATAACTGGGAAGAATACAATGTGTTCCACCATAAGTTTATTACTTGGTTACAAGTAAATAAATACAATGTTGAGGAAGTAAAAGAAATGAATGAAGAAGATCTTAATAAAATTCTTGCAAAATCTCCTTATTATAAAGCTACATCAGAAGATATAAATTATCTTAATAAAGTAAGAATGCAAGGCGCAATTCAGAAATGGGTTGACCATAGCATTAGTGTTACTGTAAATATGCCTGAAAGTGTATCTGAAGAAACTGTTGAAGAATGTTATCTTGAAGCTTGGAAATCTGGTTGTAAAGGAGTAACGGTATATCGTGAAGGCTCACGTGATGGTGTTCTTATTTCTAATTCTAGCAAAGATGGTGATAAAAATAAAAACTTAGAACTTAAACGTCCTCGAGTTTTGGAAGCCGATATCGTTAGATTCCAAAATAACAAAGAAAAATGGATTGCTTTTATTGGTACTCTTGATGGATTACCTTACGAAATTTTTACTGGTAGGGTTGAGGAAGATACTTTGAATATTCCTTCAGCAATTGATTCTGGACGTATTATTAAAGAGCGTTTCGAAGACGGAACATCAAGATACGACTTCCAATACACTAACAGATATGGATATGCAACTACATTCCAAGGATTGTCGCATCAATTCGACAAAACTTACTGGAATTACGCAAAACTTATTTCTGGGGTTCTTCGTCACGGAATGGCAATCGATAAAGCCGTAGAACTTGTTTCGTCATTGGAACTTGATAGCGATAATATCAATACTTGGAAAAACGGAGTTGAACGTGCTCTCAGAAAATATATTCCAAATGGAACAAAAGCAGCCAAAAAAGGCGTAAAGTGCCCTGGTTGCGGTCAAGAGGAAACTCTTATTTATCAAGATGGATGCGTTATTTGTTCTGATTGTGGATATTCAAAATGCGGATAATATTTAAACTTTTCGGGCAGTCCCCCTGCCCGATTTTCTACATCCCTTATATGTCTTAGTAAGCAAAAAAAAGACTGTGCCACACACAGTCTTTTTTCTTTTTCTCTAAGCCTCAATTGTGCGGATTTAAACAATTTTATTACATTTGTTCAAAAAACACGATGGAATACGATCAAAATATAAATTGCGAGGTTTGTGGGAATAAAAATCATCAGAATTTTTCGCTTAAGTTTTCGCGAAACGACTTTAAAGTTGCTGAATGTAATGATTGTGGCTTTGTGTTCATTCCTCAATTTTATCGTGAGCAAATACCTTATGAAAATTATCGCGACGAAGAGGTTCTTGAGTCTGTACGTCGTGGAAATAATTACATCAAAATTCGCAGGCATAAATTAAGGCTTAAGCTGATTAAAAAATATGTTAAAACCGGAAATCTTTACGATATTGGAGTAGGATGGGGGCACTTCCTTTACACAGCACAACTCATGGGATTTGATGCGAGTGGTGTCGAAATATCAGAACTTATGCACCATTATGCAACTACAGACTTAAAACTTAAAGTCGTTCATGATAACTTTTTTAACCTTGAACTTCCAGAAAACAATTGGGATGTTGCTACTATGTGGGATGTACTAGAACATATTAATGAGCCAGATAAAGCTGTTCAAAAAGTATATTCGATACTTAAACCGGGCGGATATTTTGTTTTGCAAGTTCCTCAGATTGATTCTAAGGTGGCAAAAAGACAAAAACAAAACTGGAGTATGATGTCAATAGAACATATCAATTACTTCTCAAAAAAAACGGTTAAAACGCTTTTGGAGAATAACGGATTTGAAATTATTAAGTATAAATCATCGTATGAGTTAAAATTGTTCTTAATGTTTACTCTTTTGCCTTGGTTAAAGCGTAAAAAAGCAAAATCTGATGATAAACCTGAGATTTCAAATTCTGAACGTCAAAATTTTTTCAATAAAGTTACAAAGTTGCCAAAATTTGTAATTTGGCTAGGACTTTTAGCTCACGATATTATCTATAAAACCTTAACTTGTTTGAATTTTGGTGAGGAAATGATTGTGGTGGCAAGAAAAAAATAAATAATACTAATTTCTGTAAAGTGACAGGGCAAACGCATCTAAACTTTAAAAAATCAATAAAGAAACAAAGGTAATAAGGTTGATTTCATTTGTAATCTGCTTTATTAAGGTTGAAAAGATAATAAGGTTCTTGAAGGGAAAATTAAATCTTATTGCTGTTCGAACCTTATTCTCGACACACCTTCATATCCAAACTTTAAACAACGACCTCAACCTTATTACCTTCTTTTAAAAACTCTAAGTGCAGAACATAACAATTTTACACTAGTATTGCTAAGACATAGTGCTGCATTTTAGACAGATTGAAACTATATGTCAAGTTAAATTTATGTTAAAGCTTATTAAATTTCTATATTTAGAGGCGTTTGGCCTGTGTAAAGGGAGGATTTTATAGTAGTGTAATGAGAAAATGTTTATTTTTGTCCATGATAATCAAATAAAACTTAATGAAAAAGCCCGAAAAAACCATTATTTTTGATTTCGACGGAACTATTGCCGACACTCTTGAGACCATTGCTGTGTTATATAATCAAATAGCATCAGATTTTAATTGTAAGCCTGTAAGTTTTGAAGAGAAAGAAAGATTCCGCTCAATGAAAACACCTGAGTTTCTGAAAGAATGTAACATTCCATTACTTTTGCTTCCTATTTTGGCTATCAGAATTAAACACGAAATGAGGCACGAAATAAAGAAGGTAAAACCAATTGAGGGAATGATAAAAGCCTTACACGACATTAGAAATGCGGGAATTAAAATTGGTGTGTTGAGTTCAAACTCTGTTGATAATATTCGTCTCTTTCTTAACGAAAATAAAATCAATGATATTTTTGATTTTGTTCATTCAGGAAAGAATATTTTCGGAAAAGACAAGGTTATATTAAGATTACTATCCAAATATAAAATTAAAAGAGATTCTGTTGTTTATGTTGGCGACGAAACTCGCGACATTGAAGCTCTTAAAAGAATAAAAGTCCCTATTATTGCTGTCAGTTGGGGTTTTAATTCCCACGAAATATTGGAAAACCAACATCCCGATGCTCTAATCGACAACCCAGACGATTTGCTGGATTGTATCATGCAGTTTGCTTAAAAACACTAGCCTTTAACCATTATTAGCATCATTTTAAACTTTTCAATTGCATTTACTGCATGTGGAATATTGGCAGGCATAAGTATTGTTTGTCCAGTTTCAACAATATTCGGATTTCCGCCTATTATTACTTCTGCTCTACCATCTATTACATTGATAACAGCGTCAAAAGGAGCGGTATGCTCACTTAATCCTTGGTCTTTATCAAAAGCAAAAAGAGTGATATTACCTTTTTCTTTTTTAACTATGGTCTTGCTTACAATTGAACCAGATTGATAATCAATTTGTGTTTCTGGATTAATTGCCTGTGCTTTGGGAAATAATATTGGTTCCATATATTTTTGATTTTGCAAAAACCTAAAGTGGATTAAGTTTTCATTGTTTTTATAACTAAAATTCTTGTCTCAATGGCACTACGATTATTTATGCAATGCTCGCTTCCTGCTGGGCAATAAACAAAATCATCTACATTTATTTCTTGAGTTTCATCATCAATAATTATCTCGGGCTTTCCTTCCAGCACATAGAAATATGCCGGCACGTCTATTTTAACTTTCGCCAATACTTTTCCTGGCTCAAGTTTAAGATGTAAAAACTCAGCACTTTTGTCAGCAAACAAGATTCTTATATCAGCATTAAACTGATTATTTCGTAACTCGGCTGTTTGAAATGATTTTTTGTACATAATTTTAAAGCAATCTAGCTGCAGATTGTGGTTTTGGAGCTTTTACAACTAGAATTCTTGCAACAGAATCAGAATTGTTGTACAAACAATGAATTATGTCTTTTGGACTTTCAACCAGCGAGTCTTTTTCTATTTTTACGATTTCGTCACCCACTCTAATTTCTGGTGTTCCTTCTAATACATAAAAGAATACATCAACAGGTGTGATATGTGGTTTAAGCGCTTCACCTGGTTGTAAAGTTATGTGCATAGCCTGTGCGGTTTCTTTCTCATACATTTTGCGAACATCTACTTTGTGTGGTGTTTCAGCAATTGCCATTTCGTTTACTTTTGTAATAATCATATTTTTAAAATTTATTTATTATTATCTTCAATTATTCGATTAATTATTCCTTTGCACCCACCGCAAACACCTCCTGCACCGGTTTCATCTCTAACTTTTTCAAAAGTATCACAATTTTTTGTTTTTATTGCATCAACAATTTCATTTTCTGTGACCTCCATGCAAGTGCAAATAATTTTTTCTTTTGTTTCCATAAAATTTAATTTAAAATAGAAGACAGACCAACCTCTGTAGGTCAGTCTTCTATTTTCCATCTTCCATCTTCCATCTTCGGTCTTCGGTCTTCCGTCTTCGGTCTTCCAGCCTTCCGTCTTCGGTCTTCGGTCTTCCAACTTCCGTCTTCCAACTTCCGTCTTCCGTCTTCGGTCTTCGGTCTTCGGTCTTCGGTCTTCCGTCTTCGGTCTTCCAGCCTTCCGTCTTCGGTCTTCGGTCTTCCGTCTTCCGTCTTCCAACTCCGGACTTCGGACTTCCAACTTCGGACTTATATCTTCCAAACAAATTAGTTCAAGAAAAGTTTCATATCTTCGTCAACACTGTCTATTCCTGCGATTCCAAAGTTGTCAACAAGTACTTTTACTACATTTGGCGATAAGAATGCAGGCAATGTTGGGCCTAAGTGGATGTTTTTAACACCTAGTGACAATAGAGCCAACAACACGATAACTGCTTTTTGCTCGTACCATGCAATATTGTAAGCAATTGGTAAATCGTTGATATTTTCAAGTTTAAAGACATCTTTCAAAGTTAATGCAATAACTGCTAATGAATAAGAGTCGTTACATTGACCAGCATCCAAAACTCTAGGAATTCCACCAATATCACCTAATTCTAGTTTGTTGTAGCGATATTTTGCGCAACCTGCAGTTAAAATAACTGTATCTTTTGGTAATTTTGCTGCAAACTCTGTGTAATATTCGCGTGATTTCATTCTACCATCACAACCAGCCATTACAAAGAATTTTCTGATTGCACCAGATTTTACTGCGTCAACAACTTTATCTGCTAATGCAATTACTTGATTGTGAGCAAATCCTCCAACAATTTTACCTGTTTCAATTTCTATTGGTGCTTTACATTTTTTTGCATGCTCAATTATCTCTGAGAAATCTTTAGATTTTCCGTCTTTACGAGCAGGAATATGTTTTGCTCCTGCAAGACCAGATGCTCCGGTTGTGTATATTCTATCTGCATAAGTTGCTTTCTCTAGTGGTGGAACAATACAGTTGGTAGTGAATAAAATTGGACCATTAAATGTCTCAAATTCTTCTTTTTGTTTCCACCATGCATTACCATAGTTTCCAACAAAATGTTCGTATTTTTTGAATTTAGGATAGTAATGTCCTGGCAACATTTCGGAGTGAGTATAAACATCAACACCTGTGCCATCGGTTTGAGCAAGTAATTCTTCTAAGTCTTTTAAATCATGACCACTGATAAGAATAGCTGGTTTGTTTCTAACTCCGATATTTACTTCTGTGATTTCTGGATTACCATAAGATTCAGTATTAGCTTTATCCAAAAGAGCCATTACGTCAACACCAAATTTTCCACATTCTAAAACTAATGCAACTAGTTCGTCAACAGATTTTTCTTCAGTTGTTGCAACAAGTGCTTTCTGCATAAATGCATGAACTTCGTCGTTGTTATAACCAAGATTAAAAGCATGTTCTGCATAAGCTGCAATACCTTTTACGCCATAAGTTAATAACTCTTTTAACGAACGAGCATCTTCATTATCGATTGAAAGAACACCAACTAATTTGCTCTTTTTCTCGAATTCTTCAACAGATTCTGCTGTCCATGTTGCACTTGAATGAAGTCTTTCTGGTAAAACACCACCTGCTTTTAATAAAGCATTTTTAATTTCTTCACGAACAACTAGTCCGTTTTTAACTTTTGCTACGATTGCATCGTAATCGAAATTTGCATTTGTAATGGTTACAAACAGCGAATCAAAAATAAAGTGATTAACTTTTTCTAACTCAATACCTTTAGCTCTTGCCATTTCTGCATAAATAGAAATGCCTTTTGAAACATAAATCAAAAGATCTTGCATGTTTGCAACTTCGTCTGTCTTTCCACAAACCCCTTTAATTGTGCAGCCTGTTCCTTTTGCTGCTTCCTGACATTGATAACAAAACATTGACATAAATTTTTCCTCCTATTTTAATTTATTAATTTTCATTTTTATTTTATTGCTGACTTCGACTCCGCTCAGTCAGCGAAATATCTGGTGTCTGAGCTCGGTGACTTAGCGGAGCCGAAGTCACCTATTCTCTAAACCCATTCTTCATTTAATACTTCTCCATTTACCGAAACTATCACAGCTTTAACCGGCACTTTGCGTTTTGCAATTTGCATTGCCTCGCTAACCAATCGTAATAAACCACCGCAACAAGGTACTTCCATCATTACTACGCTTATTGTGTTTACTTTAGCATCTTGAATAAGGGACACTATTTTTTCAACATATACATTCATATTTGAGTCGAGTTTTGGGCATAAAATTGCTAGAGTTTTTCCTTTCAAAAATGTTGAGTGAAATCCTCCCATACTAAAAGCTACACAATCGGCTGCTAAAACAAGATCTGAATTTTGGAAATGCTGTGCATTTGGATTTATTAAATGCATTTGAATTGGCCAATGTGTAAGTGCCGATGGAACATTTCCAGTATTTTGTTGAGTATTTATTGGTGCTGCATTAAACGTTTTTTCTGCCGACCCTGGACATCCACATGCCGAAGCTCCTGGTTTTGCCGCAAATGCTTTGTGTACTTCAGCTTTTACTTCATTTAAATCAAATGGTAAACTTGCCTTATTAGATTCGAGATATGTAAGCGCTTGTCTAAAAAATTCATTTTCATTATGATCTCTTAAATGTTTAAGATGTGCTATCATAACATTTTTTCCTTTTGGCAACATATCTTTTACTACCGCAACTTCATCGTACGGAGTAGCTTCTCGTTTTTCGATAGTTATTGCATCTTGTGGACAATGACTAAGACATGCTCCAAGTCCATCGCACATTAAATCACTAATTAATGTAGCCTTGCCATCAATCACTTGCAGCGCTCCTTCGTGGCAGTTTGGAATGCAAATTCCGCAGCCATCGCATTTGTCTTCGTCTATTTTTACAATTTCTCGTATCATAAGTCTAAATTTTATCTAATTTTGATGCGAAAATACGGCGCTTATTATTACCCGTACTGTAACAAATGTTACAAAAAGCAAAATAATTATTAAATTAGTACACAAATACCTAAATATGAATGAAATACTTGCTCAATGTCCTTTGTTTAGAGGTATTCCGATAGAAGAAATAGAAAGAGTTCTGGAAGGAATTTTTTATAAAACAAAGGAATTTAAACAAGGAGAGATTATTGCTTTTCAGGACGATAAGGTTGAAAATCTCATGATCATTCTTGAGGGAACAGCACGTGGAGAGATGGTTGATTTTTCTGGTAAAACAATTGTTATTGAAGAAATTGAGAGTCCTAGGCCCTTAGCTCCTGCATTTATTTTCGGAAATAACAATATTTTTCCTGTTAATATTGTATCCCAGACAGAAACTAAGGTTTTAAAAATTCCGAAATCAGAATTTGTAAAAATGATGCAGAAATGCGACAGGTTACTTACCAATTTTATGAATAATGTTTCGGGCAGAGCTCAATTTTTATCACAGAAACTAAAGTTTTTAAGCTTTAATAGCATAAAAGGGAAATTTGCGTTTTACATTTTAAACTTGGCGAAGAACAATAACACAAACAATGTGGTTTTACCATTATCTCAGGCTAAGCTTGCTGATTTATTCGGTGTAACTCGGCCATCACTAGGTCGTGCCATTCGCGAATTGCACAACGATAATATTATTCGCGCCGACGCAAAGAGCATACAAATTCTAAACACTTTTGAGTTGTACGAACTCTTGAAATAATAATTGTAAACAAAAAAATAAAACATGACCTCAGAAATTCTTTATACAATAATTCTTGCAATTGTAATTATTGGTTTTTTTTCCGATCAAATCCTCGACTATCTAAATGCTAGTTGGTTTAATAAGCCTGTTCCAGAAATTCTGGCAGATGTTTATGACGCAAAAAAATACCGTAGGCAACAAGAGTATAAGCTTGAAAACTATCGTTTTGGGATAATTTCTGGCACTTTTAGTTTTATTCTAATTGTTGGAATGCTGCTTTTTGGCGGATTTGCATACGTTGATAGTTTGGCTGTTCAGATATCAGACCATTTTATTCTTAAACCAATAATTTTCTTTGCAATGTTGGTCTTGGCATCTGACATTTTAAGCACACCTTTTGCAATTTACGACACATTTGTAATCGAAAATAAATACGGATTTAACAAAACTACTCCTAAACTTTATATTTTGGACAAGATTAAAGGCTGGCTTTTAGGTGGAATAATAGGAGGGGGGATATTTGCACTTATTCTGTGGATTTTTGAACTTAATCCCGAATATTTCTGGCTTTTTGCTTGGCTTGTAGTTGTTGCATTTTCGCTATTTATGAATATGTTTTACTCTGTTTTAATTGTGCCATTATTTAATAAACAAACTCCGCTCGAAGATGGTGAACTTAAGACAGCTATCATGCAATTTGGCGAAAAAACTGGTTTCAATATTGCAAAAATATTTGTTATTGATGGCTCAAAGCGCTCAACAAAAGCGAATGCCTACTTTAGCGGAATGGGTCCGAAGAAAAGAATTGTATTATACGATACCTTGATTAGCGAAATGACCACTGAAGAAATATTGGCCGTACTCGCCCATGAAATCGGGCATTACAAACATAAACACATTTACAAGTCGATGTTTGCTTCCATAATTGAAACAGGAGTTACTCTGTTTATATTTGGACTTTTTGTTGGTAGCGATATTTTTTCTCAAGCTCTTGGTGTTGATGAGGCAAGTTTTCATATTGCAGCAATCGCTTTTGGAATAATATACTCACCTCTGACTTCTGTTCTTGGAATTGTTTCCTCTGTCTTCAGTCGTAAAGCTGAGTTTCAGGCTGACGATTTTGCAGCAAAATATGGATTGGCAGAACCGCTTATTTCTGCGCTAAAAAAACTCACTTCTCACAATATGGGAAACTTAACGCCGCATCCTCTTGTTGTTTTTCTATCATATTCCCATCCTCCAGTTTTGGATAGGGTTCAGAATTTGATGAAGAGAAAGTAGGAATATGGAGTGAGTCAATACAAAATGTTCATTAGAATAATATTAATTGTTAAGTTTCACAAACTTTTCCCGAATTACCCTAACATCCTCTAACAACTCATCATTTTCTGCTACTTTTTTTTCTCCAAGCTTTTCAAATATATTTTGTTCTGTTAAAGAGTCCAAATCACGAGAAGCCGTTCTTTCATAAGTTTCACAAATGCATTGATAAATACTATTGGTAATAATGTCATGTTCATTTTCTATGAATGGCATTCTTCTACTTTTTAGAGTTGCCTTTTAAAAAAATTCGATAGCTTTTACGTCAATATATTCTATTGATGCTCTTCGTTAAATAACATCGTCCCAAGTTTTGTCTAATTTTTTCAATAAAAACACGTTTAAAGAATTTTCCTTTAATTCTTGATTTGTACTGCCACTTCTGTAATGATATTTGTCTTGATATGAGATAGCTATGTCATACGGTTTAACATCTATTTCAATAATGTTTTTATTTTCTTTTCCAATTAAATCAACATCACAGATAATACCTAAATGATTTTGATTTTTATTCGGGATGTCTTACATTAATCTTTTGTAGTTTGCAACACCTAACAATTTTACCATCATCATCTATCCCAATAATCAGTTTTCTTCCTTTTGCATGAGCAAATCCGCAAATCCATTTAAGATATTCATCACGCCATGATTCTTTCCACTCTATATTTTGTTTTTCTGGCATTTTGATCTTTTAAGGCAAAGGTAAAAATTTTAATTGTGCGAAGCCAGCTGTTAGCGGTTAGTTGTTTTTTTCTGTCGATGCTATGTAGATCTAATTGTTCAGTAAATTTCATTTGTATTAAGCTTTTAAATGTCCGTAAATATTGTCAAGCCACATAATTTTGAAGTTAAAGTCTTTTTGTTTGTCTTATTTTATTTAATCTCATTTATTCTTTTCGAGGTCTCTGAGTTTGCAGTTAAAAACTATTGTGTGTCTGCATAATACTGTAAAACTATTTTAAGATAAAATCTGCTTTTATTTGTCATCACGAAATCTGCTGCGAGCAATTTGAACTATTTGTTCGTATTCAGGTTGAAACGGTTCGGGCAATATTTTTTCTAAATAACATTCCACATTCCATAGAATTCTTTGTTCAGATTGGTCCTGAATAATTGTAGTAATATCTTTTTCATTAACTCTTAGTAGAAAGTCATAAAGCAAAATTGCTTCGTCAATAGTTAATCTAATATCAACATATTTTTCTTCATTTACTCCAAGTCCTGAACGTAGTTTAATATTTTTGTCAATTTCAATTTTGTCAATAATTCCGCTCTTTACCATTCTCAATAAAGAATTATCGAATACATTTTTAGATGGAAAATCGACTCCAATTCGACCATAAATATCTTCATATTTTGCCTCTCCGTTCAGTTTTTTGAGAGTATCAATTATTGACTTTATTAGTTCATTCATAATCGTTTGTTTAATGGTTGTTGTCCAATACAATGACCGCTTGGATCAAAAATATTAATAAACATCGACTTCTCTTTCTTTAAGTCTTTCTCTAACCTTTTCATTTTTCTTTGAATTGGATTGCCATTCTTCCATTGCAACATTTTCAAGTTTTAGACATCCTAAAATTGGTGTAAAATCAATTCCATTTTCATTAATCATACTATTAGGTTCAAATGATTTTAAGTTTCTTAAATTTTCAATTCCTTCAATTGATTTAATATTACATTGATCATCCTCTCCATCCCAAACATTAAAAAGGTATTGGTAGCATAAATCTCCACCATCAGGCTGTAATTCCTCAATTTCATCAAGATATTTTTGGTCAATCTTTAAATTTTTGTAGAATTCTAGAACAGCTGGAATTGGTTTATAATCTTCATCCCAATCTAAATTATCCTTTTTAATATTTTCTAGCTCTTCATTATAATATCCCAAATCATGAAGAGCACCCACAATACATATTTTAAAATTCAAATCCTTAAATTCCATGATAAACTATTTTATATTTTAACG
>JBBQCZ010000046.1:0-23910 GCA_038319215.1 Bacteroidales bacterium
GAGGTCCTTGGCAAACGGTTAGCAATGATATTGCCAGTGCTGGTTCTCCTGTAGTATATTATCACGACGTCCCTCTCGCAGATTATGGAAAAGAAATTCAATATCGGGTTGATGCAAATGGCGACAATCAAAACAACTTCAGTTCCATAGTAATAGGCAAAGCAAATGAAATCTGTAATGCAATCACATCGATTGTTGTTGCTAGCATCGAAAACAATAATATAAGAATTGATTGGAATTTCGCACAAGGAACTCATCCTGCTGAAACCTTTAATATTTATCGTAAAAAAGACACTGAAGCAGACTATACTCTTTTAAGTTCAGGAATCGAAGTGTCGCAAACACATTTTACAGATCACACTGCTGCTATGTGTAAAACCTATACATATAAAATTTCTGCAGTGAATTCATGTGGTGAATCCAACTTATCCTTAGCTTCAAATAGTATTTATTTAACTCAGGAATTTGACAATGTTTTTGCCACAAATGGCTCATTTGATGCCTCTAAAGGATATTTCAACAATAAAGTTCTATTAGAATGGACATCAAACCCTACAAATTCTGGCGACATTATATCTTACGACATTTTTAGAAAAAAACAGTCTCAAAGCTATTCATGGTTAAATTCGATCGAAAATTCTAATGCTACTTCTTATGAGGATTTAACTGCTGAAGCCAATGTTATTTATGAATATAGACTGAGAGCAGTTGGAGAATGCGGTGGTAGTCCTGCTTACTCCGACACTGCAACCGCAGTTGGATTTAGGGTAAAAACAGGGATTGTTTCAGGAAAAGTCACATATTCGGGCGGAAATGCGGTTCCAGATGTTCCTATTCTTATTGCTTCGGAAACTGCAGTTACTGCAACAAGTGGCAATTTTGAAAATCCTCTGGTATGCGCGACATCCGAATCCTTTTTCGACGATTCTCTTTGTTACAAACCACTAACTGTGGACATGTGGGTAAAATCAACTAATGTAAATGATGATAATCAGATATTCTTTAGCATCTTAAACGGAGTATTTTATTTGGAATTTAATCACATGGTTCCTACACTTATTCTTAATCAGAAATCTTTAGCTTTCGATGCAAGCAATAATACAAATATTGCAGTAATTTCAGGCGATACTGTTCTAAGTCAAAATGTTTGGTATCATTTATCTGTTAATATTGATAACATTACTGGCACATTGAAAATGTATCTTAATGGAATACTAATTGGATCTCATACAATTGATATCGCTGACACTTGGGTAGATAATGTAAATTGTGATCTGAATATTAACCAACCAAATATAATTGTAGGTAATGGATTACCACTAAGCAATCTGTATAATTTCCAAGGACAAATTGATGAAATAAGAATATGGCAAAAATCTAGAACAGCGGCGGAAATAAAAAATGATTATCAATTATTATTGTCAGGTGGCGAAACTTCACTTATTGGATATTATCGATTGGATGAGAATTTTGGAACATCATTTTATGATTTATCAAAAAAGAATGGTGTTTTCAATAAAAATGATTTTGAATTTTCTTTACCTGAAAACTATACCAATTGTTGGTCCACTGCCACACCAGCATATAGCCAGTTACATGCTGGAGGAGTAACAAACATTAACGGAAATTACACCATAACTGGAATCAAGTATTCAGGATCAGGTGATATTTTTACCGTTACTCCTGTTTATGGCGTACATGAATTCAATCCAAATAATGCAAGTCTCTATATTGGAGATGGAAATCCTGTACAGAATAATGTAAACTTTACCGACCAATCATCATTTACATTTACGGGAACAATTTATTTTAGTGGCACAAACGTTCCGGTAGAGGGTGCAAAAGTTTATATTGACAATGTTCAGCAATTTGATGGAGGCGGTATTCCCATTGTCACTAATCAATATGGCCAGATTAGCATTTCTGTCCCAATTGGCATGCATTATATAAGTGTTAAAAAAGATTCTCACGTCTTTGAAAACAACGGTCAATGGCCTCATCCAACAGAATCAGAACCATATAAGAAATTTAATTTCGCTGACAATGTAAATAATATTACATTTTTCGATTCAACAAGAGTTATTGTTGCTGGTAGATTTGTTGGTGGCGATCGTGAAGGAAATAAAAATATTGGAATGGGTTTGTCTAATGCAAATATTGGCGATGGAGAAATAGTTTTATCAAACGAGCAAGGTTATCAAATAAACAATGGACAATCAACTCAAACTATAAATACAGATTTTGCACATGGAGAATACGAAGTTTCATTATTGCCAATAGTTTATAAAATTGATTCTGTTCACAACTCTCATTATGCAATTAACGAATTAGATTTGGGATTTTTGGATTTGACAACTATTCCAGCTTTGACAACAGTTACTGATACAACTTATTCGACAGTAATAAATGGCTCTGACACAACAATTATTACAAACACAAATAGTTATAGTTATCATTTTAAACGCAACTTTATTCATTACGAAGAGCCAACAATTACATTATTTGGAACAGACAATGAAGAATTCAACGGAGAATCCGCGTATTACCTGTATAACTCTGTTGGCGTAGTAACGGACACTATTGATTTGATGACTAACAGTCCTTTCAGATTTCCTGTGTTTATTATGGGAAACAATTATGACATGAAAGTTTTTGTAAGCTCCATTTATAGAAAATATTCTGAGTTAGGTGTTGTAATTGGAGTTGATACCGTTCCCGTTTCGAATGCAAATATTACCATTGTCAATAATCTGGAAATAAACGAAACAACCCACAACCTCTCGACTAATGAAACAGGAATAGCTATAGGATACAGTTCATTTAAAGTTGGTTTGCCAAACATGAATCAGAACGAGCCTGAATTAACATCATACACAAAAACTATGACGATAACCGGCACTGCTGGAAACTTTAGTTTTGCTTGGAACGGTGGAAATGTTTACAGAGCTTATGTTTTGGGTGGTGTTGATGCTGGTGGTGTTAATTTTATAACTTATGGACCACAAATAACTCAATTTATTTTACGCGACCCTCCCGGAAACTTATCATACACTTCGTTAGAACAAGGAAGTGAATATAGTGCAAGCCGAAGTTTTAATTTTTCGACAGGTGGTGCAAGCGATTATGACAATGACTTGTTGACAGGCGTAAAATTCGAGATTGGTGGTGGTTTGGCTGGTCCAGTATTTTCTTCCGATGTACAATCAGACTTTAATGGAGGTCTTACAACTTCATATTCAAAGAGCGATAGTGGCGAATTTATTGAAACATACTCTTTCAATCAAACATTTTCGACCAGCGCTTCGCCCGATGCTGTTGGGAGCATGGCAGATGTATATATTGGACGATCATTGAACTTATTTTTCACTGAAACAAATAACCTTAAAATTTATCCACGAACTTTTTTCAACTCATCGGGAAATGAGCATTTAGATGATACTGAATTGGCTAATAGTGCTTCTGATTACTTGATTGGAAAACGTCCTGGTTATGCTGTAACAGACGACCCTTCAAGCACATCATTTATTTATTCTCAGGATCATATTTTAAACACACTTCTACCAACATATAAAAATTTAATTTACATGTTGTTAACAACTGCCCAATATACTAGCAAGATACTGCCAACACATGTATATTACGGACTTAACAATGATGCTGAAGTCTGGGCAGATACAATTGCTATGACAGGTGACACACTCCCAAGTTATGTATTCAATGGTGGTCCTGAAGAAGTTGACTCAGTAGCTTTTTTAAATCAACAAATTGGCATCTGGCTACACACAGTGGCTTTAAATGAGGCCGCTAAAACTGCTCCAACATTATCCCATGTTGATAATATTTCATTTGATGGAAACGTTGGTCCATACACCGAACAAATAAGCACCTCAACTACTTCAGTTTCAAACAAAGATTATTCTTTTAAATTTCAAGTTTTCGGAGGTTCGACAGATGGGTTTAATATCAATGGAACAGGTCTGTTGACTTATAGTCAAACTTACATGAATTGGGATAGAGAACTGTCACAATCTACTACAGATCAAAAGACTATGAAATGGAAATATGTAATTGATGATTCAAATCAAGGAGACTATTTTAGCGTTGACGTTTTAAGTTCTACAGAAGGTGTTTGGTCGGGCGATGAATCTTCTTTTATTAACTCAGACAACTATGATAACATTGAAAGCACTTGTCCATTATGGAGATCAGGAGTTGCATTCGTTGTTGGAGTAGGCTTAGGAAAACTAATTAATCCACTTGCAGGGCAAATTTTTAATATGGCTAATACTTTACAAATAGCAAGTGCCTATATGGGAAAGTTAAAAACTTTTTCAAATGAAATTGATGACAGCTCTGTGTATTTTGGTTTACAAGGCGCCTCTCCTATATTCAGAATAATGGGCGGGCAATCGCGCTGTCCTTACGAAGGAGAAGAATATACTGCATTTTTTATTGATTCGCTATCTCTAGAACCTATTTTAATGAGCCCTGGAACTCAAAATCATGAGGCTCCTAAAATTGCTATTGAACCTGCAATAAGAATAAATGTTCCAGAAAATGGACAGGCGGTATTCGAACTTCAATTGATGAACGAAAGTCCTACTGGAGCAAACATTACCTATGAGCTTATGCTTGATGAAGCTTCAAATCCTCACGGTGCAATAATAAAAGTGGATGGTTTAAGTCCAAACAGACCTTTCTTTATTCCTGCTGGTCAAACAATTGTTAAAACACTTACCGTAGAAAGAGGTGCTTCTGATAATATGGATTTTGTTGATTTAAAACTTATCTTACATTCTGCATGTCAATACAATCCAGAAAGTCATAATGCTAACATTGCAGATACTGTTTCATTCTCTGCGCATTTTATTCCTACCTGTACAGAGGTAAATTTTGCCAATGTTACAAATAACTGGGTTGTTAATGTTTACAATAACAACATTATGCCAATTACAGTTTCTGGCTATGATATAAATCAATCTACTTTTGAAAAAATATATTTTCAATATCAGCAACCAGGATCAACTCCTTCAACTGCTATGACCCTGTACAACGACACTATAAATACAGATTGGGCAAGTTTTACTGGAGCAAAAATCTACATTAACAATATGTCCCAGGTAAGTTTTAACTGGAATACTGCGGCACTAAACGACGGGTCTTATACTTTGATTTTAACCACTTTATGCTCGGATGGTTCTATTTATGTGGCTGACCATTTGGCTGGAATAATTGACAGAATAACACCAAGAGCATTTGGAACTCCAGAACCTGCTGACGGAATATTATCATTTGGTGAAGATATCTCTGTGTTGTTTAATGAGCCTATTAATGTTGGCGAATTAAATAATTTCGGCCAATATGGTTCTGCAAGTTATATTTCAGTACGTGGAATGTTGAACGGAACCGATTTGATTGATAGTCCAAGATTATTGCACGATGCAAGTGTCCATTTTGACGGAGTTAGCAATTATTTAAAAGTGGATAATTTAAACCTCGATCATTCAAACTTTAGTTTCGAATTTTGGGCTAAAAGAGATGGACTTGGGAGTGGAAATTTAATTAATATAGGCTCTCCTGCACAAGGAGGATTGTGGATGGGGTTTGACGAAACTGACCATTTTACAATTAGAGTTGATGGACAAACAATGACATCTGAAGAAACATATATAGCACTTGACGAATGGGCATTTTACTCAGTTTCATACAACCGTGGCGATGAATCTAACGACCCATATTTTACATTACTAATATTAAGCGATGCCAGCGGAGCACCACAGGTTCAGAATGTAAATATTTATTCTTCGCTAGAGAACACAATGTATGTTGGCTACTGCCCTTCTGATGCCTCTGGTTTTTATGGAAACATTCACGAATTAAGAATATGGAATTACGAACGAAATCCTGTTGAAATCGCATCCCAAAAAGGTCAAATTCTGAACGGTTACGAAGAAGGTTTATACAGTTTATGGCCGTTAACCGAATGTAGAGGAACAATTGCTAAAGATATTGCTTTCGGAAGAGACGCAATTGTAAATGCAACTTGGAATGTGAGCAGAGATGGAAAAGCACTTAACCTTGATGGAACAAACTGTTTGCCCGTTCCTGCTGGATCTATGGTATTTACGCATCAATCAGATTTTACTCTTGAGTTCTGGTACAAAACGCCTGCTCCAACTGCAGATGTTACAATGTTTTCAAACGGACATATGGAAAATGATTTTAATATCGAAGCCTGGACTATAACTGCTAACAGCAGTCAACAAATAGTAATTTCGAATAATGGAACTGATGTTACTGTAAATGCTCAAAATTTTCTGGATAATAATTGGCATCATTTTGCAATGTCAATCAACAGGATTGGTTATTTGAACGTTTATTTAGATGGTAATTTAGTAAAAACATCTCCTGTTATTAACTTTAAAGGATTTGGAGCCTCAAAATTCGTTGCCGGTGCAAGATGGTATAATTTATCTATGATTGATTACTATGATCAGTTTATGACTGGAGCTATTGATGAAATTAGAATATGGAATAGCTCAAGGTCGCAAAGTCAGATTCAGAGATACATGAACCATACTTTGAAAGGCGATGAAATGGGACTAAAGGCATATTTTCCATTTGAAGATGTAACAATAGAAGACCCATCTATAAGTAACGAAAATTCTGGAAACTTTACAATGGATACTATTGGAGTTGCTGGTGACACTTTACTTTTACCACAATTCTTTACTTCCGAAACTCCAAACATGAAGCTTCAACGACCAGAAATACTTATTCCACATAATATAGTAATATCAAATGATGGAGTTATTATTTCGACAAATGTTGACCCTGCTGAAATAGAAAATCAAATTTTGGACATATCAATAAAAAATGTAAAAGACACACACAATAATGTTATGGCTTCTGTTCTTTCTTGGTCAGCATTTATTGACAAAAATCAGGTAGTTTGGGATATGCAAGAGCTAGATTTTATAAAGTTTGTTGAGGACGAAACCACCCTAACAGTCAATATCAGAAATAAAGGTGGTCTAAACGAGAACTTTAACATTACAAATATTCCGTCATGGATGGTTGTAAGTCCTAGTTCAGGAACCTTATCACCACTCGAAGTAAAACAAATTCAAATAACAATAAATCCTGAATTAAATATCGGTTCATACCAGAGAGACTTGAATCTTGTTGCTTCAATGGGCTACAACGAAAGATTAGAACTGAATATTAAAGTAAACGGCCATGCTCCAAATTGGACTGTAGTGCCTGAAAATTACACAAATACTGCAAATATAATCGGTCAGCTAAGCATTGGAAATATTTTATCCACTGATACTGAAGATATAGTTGCTTGTTTTGTTGGTAATGTATGCAGAGGCGTAACCAATATTCAACATTTTACTGAAGCTGATATGTTCTTGTGTTTTATGAGTGTTTATTCTAACACAAACGGAGAATCTGTAACATTTAAGGTATATGATGCAAGTACCGGTGAAATCTACAATAACGTAAGCCCAGAAATTGTATTTCAATCAAATACTTTATATGGAACAGTTAATAATCCGCTACCAATAAATGCTACAAATTATGTTGAGCAAAACATTAACCTATTGCCAGGTTGGAATTGGGTTTCATTTAATGTTTATTCCGAGCTGTTTAACAATTTGAACACTTCAATTAACAATTTAACATCGCATTTTGGAAGTTTAATAAAATCTCAAACCAGTTTTTCAACTGTAAGAATGAATGATGGATGGTTTGGATCATTAAACTCATTAGATGTTAAATCTAGTTATAAGATTCATGTCAAAACTGCTCACACACTTAATATTTCTGGTTACAGGGTCGTTGCCGACACGATTGAAATACCGATTGTAAGTGGTTGGAATTGGATTGGATATCCTCTTTCGTCACAAAAAACTTTGTTGCAGGCATTGTCTTCATTAAATCCTGCAGAAAATGACATTATTAAATCGCAACATCAATTTGCTGTTTATAGCGAATTACTAGGTTGGGTTGGAAGTTTAACATATTTGCAACCAGGCAAAGGTTACATTCTAAAATCATCTTCTGGCGGGACATTACATTATATGAGTGAGGTTCAAAACAAAGCCTATAATAACCAAGATGAGTCTATAACCGATTTGCCAAACACAGAGCAGAATATGACAATTATTGCAACTGCGGCAACAGAAAATCCAGAACTTTACACTGTTTCTGCTTATGATGAAAACGGATTGTGTGGCAAAGCAAATGCATCGACTTTAAGTGATGGCAGTGTGAGGTTTTTCATTACAATAAACAGCAGTTCTCCAAACACAGTTCGTTTTGCACTCGAATCGTTGCATGGTAGTTTAAATGCAAAAGAAGTTATCGATTTCTCTACAAATGAAATGATAGGAAATTTAAATCAACCTTTTATCCTCAGTTTCGACAATCCTGAGCTACTACCATTAACGTTCGCTGACGTATATCCTAATCCTTTCAAAGAACAAATTAAAATCAATATTTGGGCAAAAAGCGATCAGGAAATCCGTTTGTACTTATACAACAGTATTGGAACAGAAATCTCGGCCATTTCAAAAGACTTGAATAAAGGGAAACATGAGTTTGAGTTAATTGAGTTAATTATGCCCGACAAGTCTATAGCAAGCGGTGTTTACATGTTGAAAGTACAAATAAATGGGACTGAAGAATTAATAAAAATTGTTAAACAGTAAAACTTAAAACTATGAAATCAATTATAAAAACAAGCGTTTCATTTTCAGCATTTGTATTAGCTTACATTAGTCTGAATGCACAGGTTTACACTGTAAATCCTGCCGATTTTGAGTATTCTATGAATATCATCGGAAAAGTATCTATCTCACAAAGTATTATTGATCAGCAGAATTCACTTTTGGGCGCTTTTGTTGGCGACGATTGTGTTGGCGTTGCGTCTCCTATCGAAGATGATGGAGAGTATAAATTATTTTATCTAACGATCTATAGCAACCAAAGTTCAGGGGAACAAATAGAATTCAAGTTTTCGGACGAAAATGAAACTGAAAGCTTAATTGCAAATACGGTTGAATTTGTTGCAGATAAATATTTTGGTTCGTCAGAAGTCCCATTTTTATGGATGGATGTTGCGATGTATTCCTCTGCAGATTTCCTGAATTATAGTTTCGCAGAACAATTTTCGCCAGCAACAATAAATACAGTAACCAAAACAATCGAAATTGTTGTTGCATACGGAACAAATTTAGCTACTCTAATTCCAACATTTGAAATAGCACCAGGAGCAAAAGCATTTATTGCAGAGATTGAACAGCAATCTGCAATAACGCCAGTAAATTTCACAAATAGTGTTATTTACAACGTTCAAGGTGTTGACGGAAGTTCTGCGAACTGGACAGTGTCTGTTAGTTTAGATAATTCTGATGTTGAAAATTTTGAGATTAAAACATGTAGCATATACCCTAACCCAACATCAGACATCCTAAACATCAGCATTGGAAACTGGAAATCAAACAATATTAAATTTGAACTAATTGACATTTTAGGTCAAACTGTTTACAGAGGAAATATTGTACTAACTTCTGGAATTGCGAGCGAGCAAATAGATATTAGTAATCTTAATGCCGGAATGTATTTATTAAAACTTAGTGATGAAAAGCAAAGCTTTGTAAGGAAGGTGGAGAAGAAATAAGAAGTGCCTATTCGCCTTGGCGAACTTAAGTACTTGGATTGCAGAATATTGGCGATTTTACGCTGACATTCCATCGTCGTGAAGCTTTTGCGAAATGACATGGAATCGTCAAATAAGAAATACTTAGAGTGCCTACTCTTCTCCGCCAACTGGATGATCAAGGAACGGAGTTTGGGATACAATATTGAGCGGAGTGTGGAGTTTTACAAAACCACACTCCGTTCTTTTTTTTGTATTATTATATTTATACTCTACATCGTTAAGTTTTAAAACTTATAAAACTTTTAATCAATTAATGGGCAATTGGTCTAAACTAAACAATTAGACTTTGCGTCAGCAAATCACTGTTGTGCATCGATGTTCTATTGTATTATTAAGGATTCCACACAAGCTATAAAATAAAATCCCGATATCTCAATAATTTGTTGTACTTTTGTGCCCTGAAATTATAAAGATTATATGTCATCATTTGAAAATTACGGCTTAAGCGAACAAATTATCGCGGCCATCACAGAATTAGGATTTGAAACCCCAACACCGATACAAGAAAAAACAATCCCACAAGTTTCCGAATCTAAACGCGATTTAATTGCCTTAGCTCAGACAGGAACAGGAAAAACGGCAGCATTCGGATTGCCAGTATTACAACAAATAGACAGTACAAAAAAGAACACACAGTGTATAATTTTGTCTCCAACACGCGAACTCTGTATTCAGATTTCTAAGGATATGACAAACTATGCGAAGTTTTTGCCTGATGTAAGAATTACTGCGGTTTATGGCGGTGCATCAATCGAAAACCAAATTCGCGATATTAAAAGAGGTTCTCATATTATTGCTGGAACACCTGGTCGTGTTTTAGATTTGATTAAACGCGGAGTTTTAAAAATAGATAAAATCTCTTTCTTGGTTCTTGACGAAGCAGACGAAATGCTCAACATGGGATTTAAAGAAGATATTGATTTAATATTAGAAACTACACCAAGAGATAAACAAACATTACTTTTCTCAGCAACAATGCCTCGTGAAATTTTAAAAATTGCTGAGAATTACATGAATGATCCTTTAGAAATTTCTGTAGGAACAAAAAATTCGGGTGCCGAGAATGTAGAGCATTTTTACTATTTAGTAAATGCAAAAAACAGATACCTTGCACTTAAACGTATTGCAGATATTAATCCAGATATTTACGGTATTGTTTTTTGCCGTACCAGAGCAGAAACTCAAGAAATTGCAGATAAACTAATTCAAGATGGTTATAATGCTGACGCTTTGCACGGCGATTTATCCCAAGCACAGCGCGACCATGTTATGCAAAAGTTCAGAAACGGACATTTACATTTACTCGTAGCTACAGATGTTGCTGCTAGAGGTCTCGATGTTAACAGTTTAACTCACATTATTAACTACAATCTTCCCGACGAACGTGAAATATATATTCACCGTAGCGGACGTACTGGTAGAGCAGGCAAAAAAGGAGTATCTGTTTCAATTATTCACAGCAGAGAATTACACAAAATCAGAGAAATTGAAAAGACTTTAAAAAGACAAATTACTCGTAAAGATGTTCCTGGTGGCAAAGAAATTTGCATGAAGCAACTTATGAGTATGATCGACACAATCGAAAAAGTTGAAACTATCGACAATCAGATTGAAGAGTTTTTACCTGTAATTCTAGATAAATTAAATTGGTTAAACCGCGAAGAACTTATCAAAAGATTTGTTTCTGTAGAATTTAACAGATTCCTTACATACTATAAGAACGCTCCAGACCTAAATATTGAAGAAAAAGCTCGCCGTGACGATTTTGGCGGCGACAGTAAATTCGAACGCAAAGGTGGACGTGAAAGAAGTAGCGATTCTAATTTCACAAAGTTTTTCCTTACTCTCGGAGCAAAAGACGATCTAACAAAGTTAAAGTTGATGGATATTATCAACTCTAATGATAGTCTTGTTGGTGCTGAAATTGGAAAGATTGAGATTATGCCAGCTTTCACATTCTTCGAAATGGACTCAAAGGTTGAAGATGCTGTAATTAAAGCTTTCAACAACAAAAGATACGCAGGCAAACGCCTTAAAATTGAAGTTAAGAAAGATGGCGGTAGTCGCAAATCTGGAGGATTCAACAAAGATGGCGACGATCGTGGCGGATTTAAAAGACGTGACGATAAACCAGGCAACTTCGCAAAACGTGGCGATAGCAGAGATGGTGGAAGCCGCGGTGGCGACAGCAGAAATAAAGGAAAGTGGGGAAAGTAATATTATTGTTAGTTTACACACTTAAACCTTAAAAGAGGTTATCAAACTCCCGAATTTTCCTATTTTTGCAATCCTAAACGCATTGCATTATGAATTGGTTTGTTTTCTGGATCTCGATTTATACAATACTACTGGTTATTTTTACCATCAAATCTATTAACAGTAAAAACTACGAGCAATACCTAATTAATGGTAGAAAGACTAAACTACTTCCTTTAGTTTTTACAACTCTTGCAACTTTTGTTGGTGGCGGGGTTTCGATGGGGCTTATTGCAATGGGTTATGCATCTGGATTTGCAGCTATAGCAATTGGCATTTCGTATGTTTTGGGCTTTTTTATTCTTTACTTTTTTGCCGGAAAAATTCGCAAACTTGGCGTGGACAAAAACATTTATTCGTTTGCAGAATTTCTAAATAAAACTTTTCTTAACTACAACGACAAACCTAGTTTTGCCAAATCATTTGCAGGTTTAATCAGTGGGATAAACATTGTAATTTTCTTCTTTCTTACAGCCGCACAATTTGTTGGAATGGCAACACTTTTACATTATGCATTTAATGTTGGCTATGTTTGGGCGGCCGGAATTTCATTCGTTGTGGTAATTTTCTATACTGCTTTTGCCGGACTTTCGGGTGTGATAATAACTGATACTATTCAGTTTATTGTAATTATATTAATGATTGTGGCCATATTTATCCCAGGAATCTGGCGTGACACCAATGGTTTTGAAAGTCTTAAACAACTACCTGCTGACTTTTTAAACGGCACGCACGAAGGTTGGATTTTTCTTATCGGATTACCCCTACTTCTAAGTCCATCAGTTCTAACACGCATGGATATTTGGCAAAGAACACTTGCTGCAAATTCAGAAAAAACAGCAAAAAGAAACAGCCTTATCTCAGGTTTTGGAATGTTACCATTTTATATCATTTTTCCACTAATTGGAATGGCTTTACGAGTCGATTTTGGGCCTGGCATAAATCCTGATCATGCTACTCAGATGTTTTTAGAAAATAATACAAATCAATTTTTTCTCGGATTTGCTATCATTGGGCTGCTTGCTGCTTTGATGTCGTCGGCAGATTCGTTTCTAAATATTGTTGCAATGACTGCGGTGCGAGATTTTAAAATCACAAAAAGCGACGAAGAATCAAAAGAGAAAACTTTTAAAAAAGTTAGGTGGGCAGTTCTAATTTTTGGTGCAGCATCATTAGCAATGGCGCTTTACCTTCCAAATATTGTCGAACTTTTTATCGCAGGAATAACACTTAATATAATCTTTACTCCTGTTGCACTTCTTGCTTTGATAAAAAAAGATGTGGCTAAATACAAATATGCGGCATTTGCAAGTATTCTATCAGGTACATTGGTAATTGTAGCATTATTTATTGCAGGCTTTGTTAGCGGAAACAGTGGAATGCTTAAAATCGCATTTGTACCAGCAACAATAATTGCTACTATCGTTATGTTTGTTGGGATTTGGGTCGTAAAATCAAAACAAAGCAAATTGCTTATCATTTCCAAATCTGATAATAATTAAAGCATAAAATTTAGAGATTCTATTTCTTTTCCAACTTTAGCTTCACTCCCACCATCACAGCTATGCCAGGTGCTGGAACGTTTGCAATATCAAAGTAATCAGAATTAGTAAGATTTTGCCCACTAATATAAAAGCCAAACTTGTTGTAATTAGCAGAAATCTTTAGATTAAGTAAAACATTGGTTTTGTATTCAACCGTTTCGGTAAATACCCCTTGCTCGAAATCGAACAACAAATATTCGCCATTTCGTTTATATACATTTAAGGACCAATCAGCATTAATATTTTTATAAATCTTGTGGCCTAATGTCAAAATAAATTTATGTTTTAAATGATCGAGAGTATATTTTGACTCGAGCCAAGCAGAATTTTTATCTTGATAAATATAAGAATAAATTAGTCCAACATTATTTACAAATGAAGTTTTAGGAAAGTCACGATATGATGCAAATAATTCGGCGCCGTATGTGTTTAAACTTGTAAGATTTTCTGTTTTCCACAAATCGGCACTGCTGGCTCTAACCCATGATATAATATTTGTTCCCCGCCGATTATACAAGTTTAAATTTATGTATGATTGTTTCGAAAGATAAAACTTAGTTCCGACTTCAACACTTAAAGCATGTTCGGGAATTAAATTTGGATTTCCTTGATTGGATGGACCTCTGTAATATAATTCTGTAAATGTTGGCAACCTCATCGATTTATTTACTCCAGCTTTAACAATAAGATTTTCTGATATTTTATACCCTGCATCAAGTCCGTAATAGAAATTAAGTCCATATTTTTGGTTATAATACGCCATTGATCCACCATTAATCAAAATTCGATTTTTATAATACCCATGTTCTAAATAAATACTCAAATTCTGTCTTTCATCCGATTTTGTATAAAGATCGCTATAAATCTCAACTAATGGATTTCCTAAAACCGTAGAATAAATTTGTTCATAACGATATTCTCCACCAAAAGCAGATTTCCCTCCAGCCCATTTTTTTTCAAGATTAAAACCAGAACCGGCAACTGTGGTCAAATGATTGTTGTGAGCTCTATACCAAGATATAGAATCACCAGTATTGTAATTAATCCACAAATTATTAATATTTTGATAGTAGTCTGGAGATTCTCGGAACAACTGAAAC
Organism: Bacteroidales bacterium; assembly: GCA_038319215.1. GTDB lineage: Bacteria > Bacteroidota > Bacteroidia > Bacteroidales > ML635J-15 > Bact-19. Next base: position 14,631 of record JBBQCZ010000046.1, read on the forward strand.
TCATCCGAAAGTCCTCGATAATAAGCTTTGTATTCCCATTTAATGTCAGTTCCACCAAACAGCTTAATTGCTGCAAAACTTGTTCTTACTTTCTCATACTGATTGATGTACTGCGGTGTGTAAAAGCTATATGCCCCGAAGTTTTTATCAAGAAAGCCTATCATCGTTTTCACTTTTACCATTCCAAGATTAAGATTATTTTCGTAATAAACATTTATCTTATTATAATCGGTATTTTTTATAAAACCATCAGATTGAGAATATGCAAGATTTAAGCTTTGTTTCATCTTCTTGCTTACATGATTAAGAATCAAATCTCCATTAATTGTATTAAAACTCCCGTACGAAAAATCTAAGAGCATTCCAGTTTTTTCAGGAATTCGACTGATAAAGTTTACTGCACCTGTAAGAGCGTTTGCACCAAAAAATCTCGAACCAGGTCCATAAACGATTTCAGCTGCTTCGAGCATATTGGTATTCAATGGTAAATTTAAACTATGATGACCGGTTTGAGGATCACTAAGATTAATTCCATTTATTAGAACCGAAGTTTGATCAAAACTCCCTCCACGAGTACTGATATCAGACTGAACAGAAGAAAATGAACGTTGACGAATATCTATTGCGGAATTGTCTTTTAATGCCGAGCTTAAATCATTATCCTTAAGTCCTAAAATGCTAGCAGACCCAATAATTTGAAGTGGTCTAAGCATTTGCCTTTCTTTAATTTCAGTTCTTGATGAATTAATGACGACCTCCTTCAATACAATTGTATCGGTATATTGCGCAAATGTAAACACATAAAACGCTAGCATACAGATAATTAGAAAAAAACGTCTCATTTTTAAAATTTTTGCAAAGGTCGAACTAAAAATTGAATTGACAAGAATAAAACTTCTTTTTTAAAATTATAGAATACTTAAATTATGCTACGTGCTCCATTTATGTTATTTTTGCCTCGATTTGATATGCAAAACTTATGAAAATATTTCTTTCAATTATAATAATTTTATGGACAGGGCTTATGTTTGCTCAGGAAACTGAAACTTATGTTAAACCTGAAGTAAAAAGGCCATATAAACTTAGTGATTTTAGTTTTAGTTATGCTGGCTCTATTTATAATTTTAATTCAATATATCTCGATCATGCACATGAACTTTACGATTTTAATGCTCCTGGATGGCCAGAAATTGATTCTATTTTACAGCACGACAACAGATCAGAAATTCATGCTTCAATAAGTTTTACAAAACAATTATTCAACGACAAATCGTATTTCTTTGGGAATTTAAATGTAGGCGTTTCAGTTTGTACTGGAGGAACGATAAAAGCTGCTTACATGTATGATTACTATTCTCATACAGATTCTGCAACAATTGAATCAAATCCTGTTACTAATCTCGACACACTTATTCTTAAAAAAAATGAATATTTATATAATTCTACAGATGTAGGTTTTAATATTTCGTACACTATAAGCTCACCGCCAAAATATACTTTTAAAGCAGAATCGGGAATTGGAATAAGTGGATTATTTGCTGTTGCTGGAAAACTTTGGTTTATCGACTCTGAATCTACAAATCATAAATACATTGACCAATTCAGTCGTTTACAAAATTTTACTGATTCAAACTCAGAAACTACCGAACTAAATCCAAAATCTCAAACAATCATCAGAGCGTATATTCCACTTATATTAACTTACAAACTTAATCACTCTGGCAATTTCGCTCTTACTACAACATTTGCTGGAGGAATAGACTTTCTTAAACCATCGAAAGGACACTTTTATTCATACCCGTATTTTTCTATTGGGATAGGATGTCGAATTTATTTTTAAAAACAAAAAAATTAAGTGCATAACAGCGCAACATTTGGGTCCTTGCGAAATCAAAATTCGCTTTCTTGAATATTTTCAAAAAATTCAAACATGTATTTTTCATCATACTCAATCGCAGCTTCAATCAAAAACTTTAAATATTCTTCTTTGAAAGATTTTTTACGATGATGTTCTTCCTGATTGATAATATACTTAACAACTGAATCTATACTAGATCTTGAGTGAGAAAAAGCTCCATAGCCCTTCTGCCAATCAAATTTGTATGCGGATAATTTATTGTCCTTTACCCATTGATTAGATGAAGTTTTAACTTGCTCTACTAGATGAGGAATCAAATGATTTACATTATATCCAATAAAAATATGAATATGATCGGGCATGCAGTTAATTGCTAAAAGCTTATGCCCGTAACTTTGAATAATTCCTGTAATATACCTACACAAATCATCCTTCCATGATCTCTTTACCAATGCATTCCTGTGTTTTGTTGCAAACACAATATGCACATAAAATTGAGTATAAGTATTAGCCATAAAATTTAGTTTTAATTTGTAAATATAGGAAAATGATAACAAATACTTTTTCTTATCACATCTTATTTTTAACTTTACTTCACATTGATGAATTTTATATGTTGCGGTGCTCTGCACCTTAAGAGATTCTATAAGGTTTTAGCTTTACAAAATTTTCGGTGCAGAGCACCGCAACAATTGAAGGTGCAGAGCACCGAAACATTTAAAGGTGCAGAGCACCGCAACAAAACAAAAAATGCGGCATCACAAATTGTGTTTACCGCATTTGCGTCATGAAAACATTGTAAAATTATTTTGTCTGTAAATATTCGTCCAATTCTTCAGCAGTCATTTCGAATTGAAAGGAATCATTTACTTTATAGTATTTTGAAGAATCGTAAACATAATCATACGCATATTTTGCAAATTCCAATCTTGAATCTTCAAAGCTAAAAGCCTTATTAATATCTCTAATCTGATCAGCAGTCATGCAAGAAGACTTACATATTTGTTTAGCAGTTGCTAATTTAGAATCTTCAAATGATTTTGATTTAATACTACTTATTACCTCATCAAATTCGACCGAAGACATTGCAACTACACATCTGGTAACAGTACCTGAAGAATGAGAATAATTAGATGTTTCTGACACCGCAAAATCTGTATTTCCAGAAGTGGAAGTTGTAGTAGTTGTAGTAGTTGTAGTAGTTGATGACGAAGTTACAGAAGAATCTGTATTTAAATCCATATTTTCAAAACCACTTAAATCAACATTCATATTAATTTGGGAACCATCCACTCCAGTTGTCATATTCATACCAGTTTCAGACACATTAACACCAACATTAACAGTTTCGCCACCTGCGGTTGTTGTTAAATTCATACCGTTTTCGTTTGCATTAACACCAACATTAACAGTTTCGCCACCTGCGGTTGTTGTTAAATTCATACCGTTTTCGTTTGCGTTAACACCAATATTTACAACATCAGTTCCGCTCTGACCATTCGACACGGTTTCGGTAGTTACAACAGTTGTAGTTGTATTATTATTTGATGTGCCAGAAGAAGTGTGAGTCGCTCCTGGGTCTTCATAAGTAGCTTGAGTTCCAGAAGAAGTTACCTGAGTATTTTCTGTTTTAGGATTTTCGCCCATAGAACGCAAGACATATTTACCTTTATTATTTTGCTTTACAACTGCTGAGATTTCAACATTCTTACTTTCGGTCCAAAAGTTTTGAGTAATTTCTGGAATAGAATTATCAGTAAAAACTAATCTTGCCATAAAACTCTCGCCTTTAATATCTTTCGCAGTAACATTTGCTGCAGGTGTTTCATTTTGCTTAACACTGTTTACATATAAAGTAAACTCCTCTCCTTTTTCCGAAAATACAGTTAAATTGTTTGTCTGCGCAAATGAGGTCAAGCTAATAATTGATAATACAATCAGTAATAATACATTTTTCATAATTTTTTAGTTTAGTTTTTTATAAATTTTATTTAACAGACGGCCTTTTTCAAATTTTATGCCACAAAGATACTAATAAATCGAATAATCAACGCCTATATTTAATATTTTATAGTCAATAAAACAGGACATTAACATAGTTTTAACACATTAAATAAAACCTCAGTATATATATAATTGTGATAAGTATTTTTTCCAAAATGAAACGATTTTTGAAGAATAAAAACTGTAACTTTGATTTTGAGAGATAGAATTTTAGACATTGTTATAATCCTATTGAATTAAGCAAGACATTGCATATCTCAATAGTCATTTTATTTGAAATTTATTCAAGAGAAAAGATAATATTATTTTATTTAAATTTAAAACTATGAAGAAAGCATTACTGATTGTTCTTTTATTAATTACTGGAATATTTATGCAATTATCTGCATATGCAGTGCCAGCAAAACCAGGATTAATTGAGTTTAGCCAACCAGATGGTAGCAGATTGAATATCTACCTGCATGGCGACGAAAAAGTTAAATGGGCAACAACCGAAGACGGTTATACGCTCATGTTTAACTCTGATGGCTATTATGAATATGCTATTTTAGATAGCAGAGGCGACATGGTGCCAAGTGGAATTATTGCTAGAGACATATCAAGCAGGGAGAAATCATCAGAAAGCTTTCTATTTAGCATTCCTAAAAATCTATTTTATAGTGCAGAACAAATTTCATACTACAAGCAAATATGGGATATATATGATTCAGAAGCAAAAAATGGAGCAAAAGTCTTCCCTACAACCGGAAATAGAAAACTTCTATGTATCCTCATTGGCTTTACCGATAGAGCTTTTGTGAAGACACAAGCTGATTTCAACTCCCTATTTAATCAAGTAGGTTATACAACAGGTGGCGCTACAGGAAGTGTAAAAGACTATTATCTTGAAAACTCATACAATCAATTTAATTTAACTGTTGATGTTAAAGGACCTTATGTTGCTTCGAATAATATGGCATATTATGGAGGGAATGATGCTGGTGGAGACGATTTAAGACCTAGAGAATTAGTAACAGAAGCAGTAAATCTAGCTAACCCTGATGTAAATTACGCCGATTATGACAATGATGGTGTTTTGGGTGTTGATGCTGTATATGTTATTTACGCTGGATATGGCGAAGAAGCAGGTGCTCCTGCAACAACGATATGGGCACACGCCTGGAGCATACCCACAGTTACTTTAGACGGTAAAGCAATTAGCAAATATTCATGTTCATCTGAATTACGTGGAACTACAGGTACAAATATTACAAGAATTGGTGTTATATGTCACGAATTTGGTCATGTGTTGGGTGCTTATGACTTTTACGATACCGATTATGCAACAAATGGTAGTTATGACGGAACCGGTGAGTGGGACCTAATGGCTGGCGGTGCATGGAATAATGGTGGAGCAACTCCTGCACATCATAATCCATATACAAAAATTACCTCCTATGGTTGGGCAAGCGCAGTTACTTTGTCAACCGCTCAAAATGTTGCACTATTAAATTCTGAACAAAATTCTACAAGTTTTTATAAATATACTACACTAACTACAAACGAGTATTTCCTTGTTGAAAACAAACAACAAATTGGATTTGACGCATTTATACCTGGACATGGAATGTTGATTTATCATGTTGATGGTTCATATATAACTTCAAATTCTTCCAGTCTTAATGCAACAAGTCATCAAGGTATGTATCCAATGCCAGCAAACTCTACAACGGCTAATGGTGTAGTAGCTAGTGTAAGCACATCTGGTTGCCCTTGGCCTGGCACTTCTGCCAAAACAACTTTTACCGATGCAACTACTCCAAATTCAAAATCGTGGGCAGCAGTAAATACAGCCAAACCTCTTTTGAGTATTACTGAAGCTAGTGGAATTGTACAATTTTGTTATTTAAGTTGTCCTCCAGCATGTACTCCTCCTACTACCCAAGCAAGTAATTTTTCGACTTCTGCAATTGGTGACAATCAAATGCAGGTAAATTGGACAAGAGGAAATGGCACAAGTGTTATTGTTGTTGCGAGACAAGGCTCTCCTGTAGATGCGAACCCTTTTAATGGAATTAATTATACAGCAAATGCATCTTTTGGCGCTGGTATGGAATTAGGTACTGGTAACTTTGTTGTTTATAAAGGAACCGCATCAAATGTTACAGTAACAGGTTTAACACCTGGCACATTATATTATTACAGCGTTTATGAGTTTTTCACAGCTGACAATTGCTTTAAATTGCCCGGTATTACAGGTAGTGGCTTGACCACTGGTATCGTACCAAGTTATTGCGATACTTTGTCCCAATTTTGTTGTACTCCAACAATTTACACTTCAGCAAACGGATATGTTGGTGGTACAAACGAATATAATTGTCTTGGTGTTGCCGAATATTTTGCAAATCCTACTCCATATAATCAAGTTTCAGGAGCTAGAATATTTCTTGCAGAAGCAAAAAATGCTACAAGTCCAAATGTAACTTTTGTTTTATGGGATAATGCCAATGGTCGTCCAACAAATCAAATAGCTACATCTGTAATTCCTCTCGCAACCGTTGTTACTGCTAACAATACCAATGGCTATATAGATATTGATTTTGGCGGAATATACAATATACCCCCAGGTGGTTTTTCTATTGGATTTCTTGTTCCTGGCACACCTGCTTCAGGAGATACTCTAGCTATTGTAACAAATGCAGATGGAGAAGGTGGCGATACTGGATATTGCTTAACGGGAACTTCGTGGTCGAGTTATAGTGGTGCTGGATGGGGAATTGTACTTCAAAATGCAGTATTTCCATTTACTTGTTTTGTAAACAATATGCCTCCTATAGCAGGCTTTAAAGGTGTTCCTACAAGCATCCCCGTTGGTGGTAGCGTTCAGTTTACTGACATCTCAGCAGGCACTGCCCCAACTTCGTGGTCTTGGACATTTACAGGTGGAACACCAGCGACCAGCACCGATGTAAATCCTCTCGTAACATATAGTGCAGCAGGACTTTATCAAGTTTCGCTAACTGTTTCTAATACAAACGGTACAGATACAGAAACAAAAACAGCATATATTGAAGTATATCAACCAAGTGTTACGACAGCATTTTCGCTTGACTTTGAAGCTTGTACAGATTTTCAGGTTGATAATTTTGCCCCATGGACTACAAATGATGTTGACCTAAAAACAACTTATGGAATCACTGGCGTAACATTTCCAAATTCTGGATATACAGGTTCTTTTATAGCCCTGAACTATGCTAACACAACACCACCTTTAGATGCAGGCTGGGGTCCTCATGGCGGTCGATTATGTGGCGCTTGCATTGCAGCAACTACCCCGCCAAACAACGATTGGTTAATGTCAACTCGTGTAACTTTAGGAACAAATTCATCTTTTTCATTTTGGGCAAAAAGCGCTTCTGCTGCATATCCAGCTGAGAAATTTAACGTTAAGTTATCTACTACAACCAATGCAGTAGCAAGCTTTACGGTTAATATTACACCAAGTACAGTTACAACAACAACGGCATGGACAAAATACACATATAGTTTGAACACATACAACAATCAAGCAATTTATGTTGCAATACAATGTGTTTCTAATGATCAATTTGCATTATTACTTGACGATATAGAAATAATCAGTACATACGTAACTCCTGTTTGTGATTTTGTTGCCAACAATACAACTCCAACTTCTGGGGGTACTGTGATCTTTACTGATCTATCAACTCAAATGCCAACATCATGGAACTGGTCATTTACTGGTGGAGTACCTGCAACTAGCACATCACAAAATCCAAGTATTGTTTACAGTACACCTGGAACATATGCTGTAAGCTTAACAGTTACAAATGCTCAGGGTAATGATACAGAAATCAAAACTGGATATATTACAGTTACCGAATCAATTGTTGAATGGACATTCCCTACTGCAAGTGCAAATGCAGCATCTGATGCTGGTATTCCAGCAAATAATGGAACTAGAAATTTAACGATAGCTGGCGCAAACACTCTAACTTACCCAACTGGTGGGGCAACCGAAAACTGCGCACAAGCGGTTTCTTGGCTTTATACTGCAAATACCAAATGGTGGCAAACAAGTTTTACTACTTCTGGATATGGGACACTAAAAGTTTCTTCAAAACAGACTGGTGGAAACGCAAGATCTCCACGAGACTTCAAAGTACAGTACAGCCTTAACGGCAGCACGTGGGTTGATGTTACCGGAGCAACCGCAACCTGCGTTTTAAACAATTGGGCTAGTACAGGTAATATTACAAATATTGCTTTACCAGCTGCCTGCGAAAATCAAACACTTGTTTATTTAAGATGGTTACAGAGTTCAAATATTGCAATTGGTGGTACAGCAAATATCCAAGCAACCCAAAATAGTAAAATTGATGACATTATTGTAACAGGTCTTCCAATGAGCACACCTCCAATTGCTGCTTTCTCGGCAAATAATGTAAGCCCTTGCGTTGGGCAATCAGTAACATTTACAGATGCATCTACAAATACTCCAACTTCATGGGCTTGGGTATTTACTAGTGGTACACCGGCTACAAGTACAGCTCAAAACCCTGTTGTAACTTATGCGACACCTGGCACTTATCAGGTTCAATTAACTGCAACAAATGCATCAGGTTCAGATGCTGAAATAAAAGTTGGCTATATTACAGTTAGTGCAAACTTACCAGTTAGTGTGTCAATTGCGGCAAACAATAATAATGTATGTGCAGGAACAAATATTACATTTACTGCTACGCCAACCAATGGAGGTACTCCTACATACCAATGGAAGCTAAATGGAGCAAATGTTGGAACTGGCCTTGCTACATATTCAACTACAACACTTGCAAATGGAAACATCGTTACTTGTCAAATGGGATCTTCGTTAACTTGTATTTCTGGCAGTCCTGCTACTTCGAATGCGGTTAATATGGTTATAAATCCAAGTTTACCAGTTAGCGTGTCGATTGCGGCAAACAATAATAATGTATGTGCAGGAACAAATATTACATTTACTGCTACTCCAACTAATGGAGGGACTCCTACTTACCAATGGAAGTTAAATGGAGCAAATGTTGGAACTGGCCTTTCTACATATTCAACAACAACACTTGCAAATGGTGACGCAGTTACTTGTCAAATGACTTCCTCGTTAGCATGTATTTCTGGTAGTCCAGCTACCTCAAATGCTGTTAATATGGTTATCAACCCTGTTTTACCTGTTAGTGTGTCGATTGCGGCAAACAATAATAATGTATGTGCAGGAACTAATATTACATTTACAGCTACGCCAACAAATGGTGGAACACCTACATACCAATGGAAATTAAATGGAGCAAACGTTGGAACTGGACTTTCTACATATTCAACTACAACTCTTGCAAATGGAAACATCGTTACTTGTCAAATGGGATCTTCGTTAACTTGTAT
>JBBQCZ010000047.1:0-23668 GCA_038319215.1 Bacteroidales bacterium
TAAGTTTATGACAATGCTGACAACCATACATAAAATTCTGTCGGCACAATTCGTTTTGCAGAAAAGCACGTTTTTCACCATTCACAATTTCGGCTAAGCTATTTTCAGGAAAACGCCCCAATACATTTACTCGATTAAAACAACAAGCAGTGGCTTTTCCATGAATATCAAAATACAGACTTCGCGAAGGAGCATGACAAACACATGGTTCTGAGCCAGTTACGCGGCTCTTATTATATGCAATAATTTTTTCTTTATTTCCAAATGCTGGGTTTATCAGATTTGACAAATTACGATAACGAATTTCATTACTTGTTTTTTTAACAAATCCCGAAACCATCAATTTGATATCTGACATTTTATGTTTTATCACAATTCTTTAGGCTTAAAATTTTTGCAAATATCTATTAGCTCCTCCAAACTTTTCGATGCAAGATACTCAAAAAACTCTTCATCCCTTACACTACAAAGCCTATTAAAAACATATTCTGCATTTTCTAAAATAAAAACCTCAGAATTTAGCCGCTCTATTTTTTCAACTAAATGAGTTGTATTATTTGATACTCTATCAATTAAAAAAGCTCGAGCCTCATCTATATTAAATTTTACTACTGATTTAGATAAAGAATTTTGAGAAATTTCATCTTCGTTTGACCACGAGATAAGCAATTCGACAAGATTCTTAAAATTCTCTGCATTTGTCCTCTCATTTTTTGTCTTGGAAGAAAAGTCTTTCGAACTAAGGTCTAAAATCAAGCTCTTAAGTTCTTTTTTATCAGAAAACTTTAAAGACAAATGCCTTGGTTTAACGACAGTGTGGTAATAGACGCAGATTTGCTTGTGATTTGCGAAGTTTACAAAATCTGCGAGCTCATGTATATTTACTGTCATTGGACAAACTAGAAGATTTACATGAGTTTTATTTTTTCTAGCATATTCAACAAATTTGTCAATATTTTTTAACGCAAACTCGAAATTACCATTACGTCTAATATTCTCATAATTTACTTTTTCAAGTGAGTCAATAGAAATATTGAAATTTATTTTTGAATGCCTTTTCATTAGACTCTCTATTCGAGGATTCATTGTATTGGCATTGGTCGTTATAAGAATTTGGCATTTTGGATTTAATTCCAAAATCATATCCCAAATCCTATAATATTCTTCAATCATAAAAGGATCGCCGCCAGTAAATTCAGCTAGTTGTAAATGAGGGATAAACTCTCTAAGTTCATCAAAAAATTCTTCTTTATAATAAATATTTCCTGAATCGGTTTCGCAATTATCACTAGCAATTCCTGATGATAAATTTGAATCGCACATAATACACGAAAGATTGCAGGTGTTGGATAATTCAAACTCCATAATTACGGGATAATCAGATTTTGAGAAAGCGTAATGTTCATATTTGTTAATCAACAAGCTTCCAAAAGATTCTGACTGCATAATTTCTTTGCAAAAGCCACATGTCGAATCAAGATTGCAAAGATTATGTTCGTTACGAATATTTTTAAATGACAAATTAAACCAAATATCTTTTAAACTACTTTGCGAAACATGCGATGATTTATTGTTGTAACTAGCGTAACAAGGAGATATAAACCCTGAACGAGAGAAGAACATACTTGTATGCGGGGCATAGCATATATGTTTTAATGGTCCGTATTTCCGCGATTTATTGAAATTGCATAAAACTTTTTTATCGACATCTGCACATTTTTGCAAACGCTTCGACTTACAAATTTCAAATATTAAAATTCTGAATCTGCGATGAATCTTAACGAAAAGATTTTGCAAACATAAAGGCATTATATTATAAAGTTTACTCAGCATTTGTTTCAATACAAATCAATAGTCAAAAATAATTAAAAATATCGCTATGCTTGCATTTGATGTAGAAAAACAGTAATTATAAAATGAAAAAGAGATCAAAAACAGAAAAAAAAATTATTTTGAATTAAATTTTAAAAACATTTCAATAAAACTTACAGCATTTTTAAATCGCAAATCACCAAACCCCTTAACTATTTTATATTCAACTCCATAATTTTTAATCTCCGATTCGTATTTATTAAATAGAAAAGGTCTAATATCTGGATTTTCACGAACCGAGTCTGACTCCCATGGTAAATCATAATAACAAAGCAAATGTAAATCAGCAGGATTTTGCTTTAACTCGTCATTTATCCAATCAGGACAATTTCCATAAACATGTTGTAACCAAACTTTCGTTATTACTAAATCGGTGTCGAAAAATACAATTTTAGGATTATTACTTAGAGCTTCTTTTTCTGCTTCAACCTGCAATTTTGCAATTTTTATCACATCATCAATTGTATAATGGTGTGATAAACTTTCAATGAAAGACCGAGCTATTTCTGAAACATAGGGCATTTTGTAATACTCTGCCAACTGTTGTGTAAGAGTAGATTTTCCAACCGACTCTGGTCCAGTCAAAACTATCTTGCGAGTTTTACTCATTTAATAAAGTCTTTTTCCATTTAAAATATCCAACAATTGCGAGTAAAGTAAGAACAAAAAACAATATTGCTGATGGATATAAACCTTTATAAATATACAATCCAGTAGAGACAGCATCTACTACTATCCAAAACAGCCAATTTTCAAGAATTTTTCGAGCAAGAAGCCAAGTTGCAGTAATGCTCAATGCTGTAGTAAAAGCGTCACCAGCAGCAACTTGAGAATTTGTAAAAGTGGTTAGCCCGAAGTAAATAATAAAGAAAAACAATACTGAGATTAGAATGCTGACAATCCATTGTTTAGAATTCAGTTTAAAGGTTTTAATTGATTCAATTTTTCGAACACCACGGCTTTTAAACCAATAAATCCAACCATATAAACTTACAATCAAATAATAGAATTGGAAAGACATATCGGCATAGAAACCACTTTTATAAAAAACTACAACATACATCAATACCATTACGATAGATGTAAGCCAATACCAATGATTTTGTTTAATCTGTAAAAATATTCCTATTAGGCCCAATGCCGCTGCCGTAGTTTCTATCCAGTTTAGCAGCAACCAGTTAATTAATGAATCCATTATTTACCTTTCAGCAACGAATCGTATAGTCTTTCGTCCTTAATAATTTCTTCAGCACGAAGGAAAAATGGATTAATATCGTTAAAGATAAACCAGAATTCATTATTTCGCCAAATATCGCCAGCCATTAAAGATTTCAAATGTAGCTTTAAATATCTGGTCTGTTCAGGAGTTGCAGGTGTCAATGAATCTACATTAATTTTTTCTTTTATAGCTTCCTCCAATAATTGATTTAAGATTTTATCATCAACATTAAAATTATTTTTAAAAGAATTTATGTCTGCATATTTAGCGTTTAATTCTATTCTATTCTGATCAACATACTTTGTTACGAAACTAAAAATGATTCCCTTACGAAGTAATTCTAAATGATAATCCGAGCGCAAGGTTGTATCAACAGCAATAAAGTCATCTGGCATAATTCCTCCGCCGCCATAAACAGTCTTTTTATACACAAGAGTTTCGTATTTTAGAGAATCTGCAAAAACAATACTATCTTTATGCATAAACTCACCATGTAAATATCTGTTAGTCATATCATCGGCATATTCATCATAGCCCTCTTCATAAGTCTTCTGTATAAGTCTTCCAGTTGGCGTGTAATATCTTGCAATTGTTAATCTCACAGCAGATCCGTCGGTAAGCGGCATTTCGCGTTGAACCAAACCTTTACCAAAAGTACGACGACCAACAATAACAGCTCTATCCCAATCTTGCAGTGCTCCAGAAACAATTTCGCTAGCAGAAGCAGAGCCTTCATCAACCAAAACTATAAGTTTTCCCTTATAAAAACGGCCTTCTTTTGTTGAAGAATAATTTGCACGTGGCATTTTTGCGCCCTCAGTGTAAACAATAATTTTATCTTTTTGTAAGAACTCATCAACGAGACTTACGGCTTTATCAAGATACCCACCCGAATTTCCTGTTAAGTCGAGAATAATATCTTTAACACCAGCTTTTACAAACATTGTAAACACTGAATCGAGTTCATCCTTTGTAGTTCTGGCAAATTTGTTTAATTTAACATAACCGATATTATCATCAGTAATATAGCTTGCATCGATGCTATAGATTGGAATTTTATCTCTGGTGATATTAAATACAAGAGGTTTTTTTGTTCCTCTGCGAATAATTTCCACCTTTACGACAGTACCTTTGCTCCCTCTCAAGCGTTTTGCAACACCAGCATTATCAATTCCTACACCAGCAATATTTTCATCATCTACAACAACAATTCTATCACCATTGAGAATACCAACTTTTTCGGATGGACCACCAGAAATAACTCCAACAACGGTTAGAGTATCCTCAAGAATGCGAAATTGAACACCAATTCCTTCGAAACTACCTTCAAGAGGTTCTTTCATTTTTTCGATTTCCGCTGCACTTATATAAACAGAATGCGGGTCTAAATCTTTCAGCATACTAACAATTGCAACTTCTACTAACTCGTCCATATCAACAGAGTCAACATACATTGCATCAATAAGCGAGAGCATTTTATTGAATTTCCTTGTCTCAGAATTTACGTCTTGAGCAAAAAGATTAATCGTTAAAAACAACACCCCAATCAGCAGTAATCCCAATTCTTTAAATCGCATAATATTCAATTTTAAGTTACAAAGTTAATAAACAATCCCGATCAACTTTACTAATTAACATTTTATTAAACTTATTTGTTGTTTGAAAAATTTCTTTTCTCTAAAGTTTAAATGTTATAAATCCATTCTTGCAACAGCATATATTAGCGAAAACATTGATTATTTAATTATGCCAAACAGCAATCAATTTTAAAACTAAATAAACAAGATGTTGAAAAATATATTTTCAAATAATTAATTTACGCACTTGAATTAAAAGAAATATTTATCTTTGTCACGTTATGGTTTTTCAGATTTCAAATCTGAAACTAAGAGGGAATCAGGTGTAAAACCTGAACAGTACCCGCTGCTGTAAGCTCTGTAAAATGTTGCGAATCTACAAGTCACTGTCCGCTAACCGGCGGGTGGGAAGGCATCGCAACATGGAGTAAGTCAGAAGACCTGCCAATAACTGTCATTAGTAAAAAGCTTTCGGGGACAAAAGCTGAATATGAGATTCTCTTGTGTTTATTTATTCCCTGAATGATGTATGAAGTGATTTTGTGAAGGTTGAGGCTAAGGTTGAGGCTAAGGAAAAAGAACAAGGTCTGATATAAAAATGGGATGAATAAATTAAAATAGAAAATATGAAATTCAACGATTTTAGAGATTTCTCCGTATGGCAAAAGACTTATGATTTCGGTCTCTCTGTATATAAGGTCATAGCAGAATATCCTTCTGATGAAAGATTTGGAATTGTCTCTGACATGAGGCGTGCCGCAAATTCAATAACACATAATATCGCATAAGGATATGGAAGATTTGGCGCAAAAGATAAAACCAGATTCTACAAATTTGCTAGAGGAAGTGCATACGAATTACAAAGTCAAGCTTCAGTTAGTTTTGGATTAACTTTTATTAAAAATTCAGAAATTAGAGATAAAATATTTACAAGTGCAAAAGAAACTATTGAAGAATTAAACAATGTTATTAAAACAGTAGAAACAAAAAACAATAAATGATCATGAGTTTTTGTCGCAGGGAACAACAAAAAAAACAAGCTAAAAAAACAAAAGCTAATCTCAAATACGCCGCGGCGGAGCTAACCTTCCTTAGCCTTAAAAATAAATAAATAAAATAAAATAAAATGAGAAAAAATCTACTTTTAATGATGGGCCTTCTTTGCGGAGTTACAATGTTGTCTGCCCAAAACTTTATCGATTTTGAAGAATTGACACTAGAACCAGAAACACACTGGAATGGTAGTAATTTAAGTGGTAGTTTTACAAGTAAGTCTATGACTTTTTACAATCAGTACGAAGAGGCATGGGGCTCATGGTTGGGCTTTGCCTACACAAATGAAACGGATAATCTAACCAATTCATGGGATAACATGTACACTTCAGCCTCAGGAAGTGGAAATTTCGGATCAGACAATTACGCAGTTGGTTATGTACAGGGAGATTGGATGAACAATTATGTTCCAATTCCAATTGGGATTAAAATCAACACAGCAGAACTAACCGATCCCTTTAACGGAATGTATGTTTCATTATCAGCATGGACCTCTTTATACATAGATGATGCTGAGTATTATGAAAATGGAAATCATTGGTTAAAACTAGTTATCACTGGAATAAATTCGGAATTAGATTTCGAAATCAGCAAAGAAATTATTTTGGCAGATTACAGATTTTCAGAAATCTCCAACTACAAAATGGACAGTTGGAATTACATTAATATGCAGTGGGCAGAAGGCTGTGATAGTTTAAGTTTTGTAATGTTTACAAGCGATTCTGGTGATTTCGGTCCAAATACTCCTACTTATTTTTGTTTGGACAACCTTATTGGACCAGAACCTGATGAATTTCCGACATTTGAAGCCGAGATTAAAAATGATTTTACAATAAGCCTTGGCGAAACTGTACAACTTTCTGCTCTAGCAAAAGGTGGAGTTCAGCCATATTCCTATGCTTGGAGTGAGACCACTGGGCTAGACAATTATTCCACACAAACCCCTATTGCGAATCCTACTGAAACAACAACATGGGCAGTAACAATAACCGATTATTCAGGCGCCGAAATAACAGAAAATGTAACAGTAGTTGTTGGAACTTCAAGCATTACAAATAGTATTTTGCATAATGCAGAAACATATTTCAATAATTCAGGCAACTTAGTTGTAGCAGCGAATACTAGTATAGAAGATTTAACAATATTCGATATCAGTGGAAAACAGATTTTAAAGAAACAGATTGACAGTAATTTTGCTGAATTTAGTTTTTCGGAATTTGCTAATGGAATATATATCGTTAATATTTCAGGTACAAATCAGTCAATAAAAATTGTGAAATAATGAAAATTATTTTTGTGATATTAATTTTGGTTCTTTCCGCATTTGGTTGTTTTGCACAGACATTTCCAGCTGGAACTAATGCTATACACAAAGATTCGTCCATCATTGTTTCTTGGGCGGTATCTGCTGTTGTTGAACGTGGGTATATCAACATTGCAGATACCTCCTTAACCTACACTGAGGGCGAAATCACATCAAACAAAGCTTGGAATGGTACCCCACAAAATTCCACTGGAATTGCCGATGGACAATTTGTAAGCCTTGGCGATTCAGGAAATATTGTACTTCAGTTTGCAAAACCAGTTTTCAATGGTCAGGGTGCAGACTTTGCCGTATTTGAAAATTGCATATTCTCCCCTCCCACTCAATTTGCGATTGCCTTTGTTGAACTTGCTTTTGTTGAAGTTAGTAGCAACGGTGTCGATTACGAAAGATTTCCTGCTGTTTCTACATGTCCATACAATGATCAGATTGGCACATTTGAAGCAACTGAATGGAACCAATTTGAGAATCTAGCTGGAATTTACCCCGTTTTCTATGGAGTTCCTTTCGATCTTGATGATATTCCATGTTTTGTAGTTGATAAAAACAATATTACTCACATAAAAATTATTGATGTAATAGGAAATATCAATCCTCTATTTGCAAGTTATGACTCTGATGGCAACATAATAAACGATGCTTGGCCCACGTCATTTGGAACTTGTGGTTTCGACTTAGATGCAGTAGGTGTAATTCATTCTGCTCAAAATATTAAAACCTTAAATCAAAGTTCATATTTTGTGTACCCAAATCCGGCTAAAGACATTCTAAATATTTCAGTTTACAAAGCCGCAAACCTTACAATATCAGATTACGCTGGAAGAATTATAATGTCAAAGCAAATTACAGAACAGGATTCTCAAATAAATATTTCTGCTTTATCTGCGGGAATCTACATTTTAAGAATTGACGACAATCAAAATATTTATAGTCAAAAGCTAATTGTAAGTGATTAAAAAACTAAGAAATATAATTCTTTTAATGACAATTTCTGCTTCAGGATTTTGTCAGGATATGTATTTCCCTGATAGCATCAAGGTTTTTGATGAAGTTTACATTCTGGCTCAAAAGAATCTGGAACTATCAGGTGCAAAAATCATTAAGATTGACTCCTTAATAATAGAAAACAAAGTGCTTAATGATTTATCTTCATTATTATCGGAAAACAGTCCGGTTTTTATTAAATCTTATGGCAAAGGATCGTTGGCAACTGCTTCATTTCGCGGAACAAGCGCATCACACACAAAAGTTAGCTGGAACAATATAAGTTTAAATTCTCCTATGTTAGGAATGGTCGACATGTCGCAGATACCAGTTGCAGTTGCAGATAATATTATTTTGTATCACGGAGCCGCTTCCTTAAGTAAAAATTCAAATGCAATTGGTGGTCTAATTGAATTAAACACTAGGCCTGTTTGGGAAAAAGGAATTCGCGGAAGACTTGTTAATTCTGTTGGAAGTTATTCTAGTTATGACAATATGTTGGAAGTAAAAGCAGGTACTGACAAAATTCAATCTGCGACTAAAGTTTACAGTAATTATTCTAAAAATAATTTTCAATTCTCAAATACGGATATTAGCAGTGGCACAATCGAATACCGTAAAAATGCTGATTATTTTAAGAAAGGTTTTTCGCAAGAATTATATTTCAGAACCAGTGATAAGAGTACGGCATCCATAAAAGCTTGGTATCAAGAATCGGATCGAGGAGTTCCTGGCCTTACAACAAATGAAAGTGGAATAGACAATAATATTAACCGTAACTACGGAAATATGTTAATATACTCGGGCGAATATCTATGGTATGGTAAAAAATCAAAAATAGAAATAACCCATGGTGCAAATTTTCAAAACACTGCCTACAATAGCGTAAATTATATAAATGGAGTAGGTCATTTGAAGGTTGTAGATGCAATTAGCAATTCACTTTCGATTTTTAATTCTGTTTTGCATAAATACAAACTTTCAGAGAAAACAGAAATTTGCACCAGAATCAACTATAATTATCATGATGTAAATTCAGTTGAGAAAATCAGAAACGAAACATACGACAAATTGCGAAATGAAGGAGGACTTACAATTTCCGTTTATTCGAGCATCATTAAAAATTTCAGATTTGGGATTCTGCTTCGTCAGGATTTCTACGACAAAAAACTTAGTCCGTTTATTCCATCAATTTTTACAGAATATTACTTAACAGAAAATCTTACTTTAAAGAGTTCAATAGCTCGCAACTACAACATTCCAGGACTTAACGATTTATATTTTTCTCCAGGTGGAAACCCATTATTACAACCAGAACAAGGATTTAGCATCGACGGAGGTATTCAAAATATTATCAAACGCAAAAAACTTGTTAGTCAATCAGAAGTTAGTGTGAATTACAGTAATATCTCCGACTGGATTATGTGGCGACCTACCGCCATGGGATATTGGACTCCACAGAACATCGAAAAAGTTGTAGCTTATGGTGCAGACTGCAATTTAAGTTTGAAATATCTTATCTCTAATTTTTATTTTGTGCATTCTGCAAATTATGCATACACCATTTCAAGAAATATGTCGGCTACTAGTATTGAAAACGACAATTCTGTTGGGAAACAATTACCATATATTCCAAAACATTCTGCGAACATTTTCACAAAAGCAGAATTTCACAAGTTTTACGCTTCCTATCAATGGAATTTTTACAGCGAACGCTATACAAGTTCAGCAGCAGAACCAGGAATACTAGTAAGCATTTATCCATATTTTATGAATGATGTATCAATAGGAAAAATGATTGATCTTAAAAAATATAGTTTCGACATAAACTTCAGAATTTACAATATTTTTAATGAATCATATAGGTCGGTTTTATGGCAGCCGATGCCAGGAAGAAATTACAGTATTCAATTGACATTTAAATTCAGATGAAAAAAGCTACTGCCATATTATCAGTACTGATTATTTTGTTGATTTTCATGAACTCATGCATGAAAGACGATATGCGACCAATCACAGAATTTGATTCTGCTAATAAAGGCGTTTTTATTGTTTGCGAAGGTAATTTCATGTACGGAAACGCTTCAATATCATATTATAGCAAAAATGAAAAGTCGGTTGAGAATACAGTATTTCTAAGAGCAAATGGATTTCCACTTGGAGATGTTGCCCAAAGTCTTACAATTTACGATTCTACTGCATGGATTGTAATGAATAATAGCGGAAAAGTGTATGCAATAGATTCAAAGACATTTAAGTACAAAGGGAAAATTGCAGGATTAGTATCGCCAAGATATATGCAGTTTATAAATCCGACAAAAGCCTATATTACCGACATGTACGCGAAATGTATTTATGTTG
The DNA here is from genome assembly GCA_038319215.1 of Bacteroidales bacterium. Taxonomy (GTDB): domain Bacteria; phylum Bacteroidota; class Bacteroidia; order Bacteroidales; family ML635J-15; genus Bact-19. Next base: position 10,391 of record JBBQCZ010000047.1, read on the forward strand.
TAAATCCTCAGACTTATTCAATTATTAAGACAATAAACATTGATGATAAAAGTGGTGAATATTACAGGCACTCATCGGAGCAGATTGTTTTATGTAATAACAAAATGTTTATCAACTCATGGTCATACGACAATAAGATTCTGGTTATCAACACATTAACAGATGAATTGGAAGACTCGATTGAAGTATTAAAGCAACCTCGAAAATTAGTAATTGACAAAAACGAAAAACTTTGGGTGCTTTGCGACGGCGGTTATCAAGATTCTGAATACAGTGGAGAATCGGGAATTGTTAAAATCGATTGTTCATCACATCAAATTGAAAAAACATTAGTTTTTGATGTGAATAGCAAAGCGATTGATATGAAAATAAACAAAACTGGGGATACAATCTACTATATAAACCATAATATTTATAGATTTGGAACAAATGACGAATCGCTTCCAGCAGAATCATATATTGATTGCGGAACCAAGAATTTCTACGCCATAGGTTTAGATCCTGAAAACTATGATCTGTATGTTTCAGATGCAGTAGATTATATGCAATCTGGAGTAGTTTACAGATTCAGTGCTGCTACCATTTGCACAGACACTTTCAATGTAGGCATAATCCCAAATTCATTTGTTTTTAGATAATATCATAAATAAATTACAGAATTAAACAATTAAAATATTTCTCCATGTCATGAACAAAAGTCATCTACGGAAAAGCGTTATACAACTTTAGCAATCTAAATGCTGAACTAACTTCAAAAAGACAGTACTCTAATTCGTCGATAAGCAAAAAAAACGATTAGAAAACTAAGGAATCGTGACAATTTTTCTGAAAACAACCACTTTCTTATGCTGTTGAAAACAATTAACAAATATCATTTTACATATCAGCGAATAGTTTTAATTTCGTAGAGTTAAATACATGTTTCATAAAATATAAACCAAAACTATGAACCCATTAGTAATTAAAGGCAGCGGACTAACCGTTGAGAATATTGTTGAAGTTGGACGTTTCGGACGTAAAGTAGAATTAGCACCAGAGGCATTGGAAAGGATTAAACTTTGCCGCGCTATGCTCGAAAGAAAAATTGACGCTCATGAAATTATGTATGGCGTAAATACCGGAATCGGAGAATTTTCAGAAGTAGTTCTTAATGATGATCAGGTAAAAGAATTTCAAAAATATTTAGTTTACAACCACGCTGCAGGTATTGGCGACCCAGCTCCTGTTGAATATATTCGTGGCGCAATGTTAGGCCGTATTAATGTTCATGCTCATGGCAACAGCGGTATTCGTCCAGAAATTACTCTTACTTTGGTGGAAATGCTAAATAAAGGCGTTACTCCATTTGTATGTCAAAAAGGTTCTGTTGGCGCATGTGGCGACCTTGCCCCTATGTCGCAAATTGCACTATTACTTATGGGAGAAGGACATGCATATATCGACGGTGTATTACTTTCTGGCAAAGAAGCAATGGCAAAAGCCGGCATTCCAATTCCTGGGTTAATGGCTCGCGACGGTTTGGGAACTATTAATGGTTCAAATGTACTTACAGCAATGTCAGCTATATTTGTTCATGATGCAAACAACTGGCTAAAACAAGCCGAAATTGCAGCATCTATGTCATTAGAAGCTTTGCGAGCAAACATGAAACCTTATACTGCTTTATTGCACGAAGTTCGTGGTTTTAAAGGAGCGATAAGATCTGCTTTATCGATTGAAAAATGTGTAACTGGTGGCGACCTTAAAGAAGGCCGTGTAAAATGTAAAGTTCAGGATGCTTACTCAATGCGTTCCACTCCACAAGTAATTGGTTCTGCCCATGATGCATTAGCTTATGCAAAATCACAAGTAGAAATCGAACTTAACGGTGTTGGCGACAATCCAATTTTCTTCCCAGAAAAAGACTTGGCTCTATCTGGTGCAAATTTCCAAGGTTCTCCAGTTGCTGTTCCAATGGACATGGCAGGCTATGTAATTACAATGGTTTCTGTTTTATCCGAAAGACGAATGAATAGGCTTAACAATCCTGCACTTAGTGTAGGTTTACCTTCATTCCTCACAAAAGGAGCTGGAATGTTTTCTGGGCTAATGTTAAGTCAATATACAGCCGACACTCTAATTGTGGAACAAAGAATTCTTTCCGCTCCTGCTTGCATTCAATCAATTCCTGCAGCGGCCGATCAAGAAGATTTTGTTTCGATGGGAATGAATACTGCAATTAAAAACTTTCAAATTCTCGATAATGCTTATGGTGTATTAGGAATTGAATTTATGGCAGCTGCACAAGCTCTCGATTTCAGAAAAGAAGAAATAGAAAAATTCGGTACAGGTACAACAAAAGCATGGGAAGTTGTTCGTCGTCATGTTAACTTTCTTGATATTGACAGACCTTTATATCCAGATCATACTAGAATGAAAGAATTAGTTAAATCATGCGAGATTTTAAAAGAAGTTGAAGAAACTATTGGGTCTTTGGAATAATCAAACTTTTACAGCATAAAAAAAGCAGGAAATTCCTGCTTTTTTCTTTTAAATTATGTGGTTTTAATCATTACTCATAACCTTAAACTCTACTCTCCTATTTAACTGACGACCTTCGTCGGTATCGTTTGTTGCGATTGGTTTTTCAAATGCATATCCTTCGAAAGTAAGTCTTTCTGTAGCAATACCTTTTTCAATTAAATAATCAACAACTGTTTTTGCACGTGCTTTTGACAATTGTTTGTTGTAATCCATACCACCTTTATTATCGGTATGCCCCGAAATTTCGATTTTTAGCTTTGGTTGTTTTACTAAAATACCAACAACTCTGTTTAATTCTGCAAAAGATTCTGGTCTTAAAGTAGCTTTGTCATAATCGAAGAAAATATTTTTCAGAACAACAGTTGTTCCCACTTCAATTTTCTGAAGGTCAATATCAATTACTACTTCTTGATAATCGGCAGTATCAGCAATATTAAAATTTTCGGAATGGAACAAATAACCATCTTTACTCACATTAATACCATAATTTTTTCCAGAAGGAAGATTAAAAATATATCCCCCAGTTTGACTATTAGTTGTAAAAGTTGCCACTATTTCGTCAGCAGTATTATCAATAATTTCGATTTTCGCCTCCAAAGGATATGTTGTAATTGCATCACGAACAGTACCTTTAACCAACGTTACCAAAACCCTTTGTTCAACTGTCTTAGCGACCTCATCCACAGGAAATCTAAGTTCATAAATATCATGCAATCCGCTACCTTCAGGTCTCACAGAAGCATAATAAGCAGTTTTACCAGAAGCGGTAGTTACAAAAAATGCATCGTCGAGTGGAGTATTAATAGGATAACCAAGATTTACTGGTGTAGTCCATTGCCCATCAGCGTTTTTAGTAGTTTTAAAAATATCGTAACCTCCCATTGTATTGTGCCCCATAGAACTAAAATACATAGTTCTTCCATCAGGATGAAGAAAAATATCTACCTCATCATAAGGAGTGTTTACAACAGGTCCAATATTAGAAGGTGGCGACCAATTTCCATTATGGTCAAGGTAAGAAAATAAAATATCTCGACCCCCGATTGACAAATCAGGGTTATCAGAAATAAAATACAAAGTTTTATTATCAAAAGAAATACAAGCCTTCGACTCATGATATTTGCTATTTACATTACCTTCTACGTTAGCAGGTTTAGACCATCTACTTCCTTTAAGTTCAGACACATATATATCTCCACCGTTTTGATCAAGGTAAATAAAAAGTTGTTGTCCATCAGGCGACAATCCAACAACAGCATCGTGAAGTTTCGTATTTAATGGAGTACCCACACTTCTAGCCTTAGTCCAACCAGACTCAGTTTTAACAGTTTCATAGATATCTTCAAAAAACATCCCATCAGCAGCTATTCCGCCACCAGTGGTACCTTTACGCCTAGAAGTAAAATACATTTTCGATCCATCGGCAGTTACCATTGGTCCATAGTCCCGGTATTCTGAATTAACATTTTCACCGAGGTTTATTATTTCTACCTTAGTTGTATCCTTCAACAAATCTTTGCCATTTCTACATTCAGTAATATATTTTGCAATTTCATCAAGTTGCTTCTTATCCTTAACAATCGCTGTATATTGATTATAGAACTTTATTGCTTTATCAAATTGATAATTCAAATGGTATCCACGACCTAGATAATAGTCGATTCTTTTATCAACTTTAGGATTTAATGTCCATGCTTTTTCAAAATAAGTTAAGCAATCGTACTTTTGAGTTGTATTGTAATAACAAAACCCAATTTTGAAATTAAGCTCAGAATTATTTGGGTTAAATTCATAAGCTTTTTGATACAATTCTAGACCATCAGTGATATTACCCTCATTAAAAACGAGAATATCAGCATTTTTTATCTGCTGCTTTGCGATGGAAACCTGTTGCGATTGTCCAGGAAAATTAGAAGTTATGAACTTTACATCTTCCTGAGAAAACAGGCTAAAACCAATAAAAAGAGCGATAAAAAATGCTGATAATTTTCTCATAATAATTTTTATTTAATACTAATAACTTTAAACTCAACGCGTCTATTTTGTTGACGTCCATCGTCAGTATCATTAGTAGCTATAGGTTGCAAATAAGCATATCCTTTGAACGACAATCTAGTTTTGCTGATTCCCTTATCGACTAGGTAATCAACAACAGATTTTGCACGTGCTTCTGACAAATCAGTATTTAGTTTTAAGCTACCAGAATTATCAGTATGTCCTCCAATTTCAATAGTCATGTTAGGATAAGAATTTAATAATGCTACCAAACGATCCAACTCACCAAATGAAGTTTCACGCAATGTTTCTTTTCCATAATCGAAGAAAATATTTTTAAGAACAATTTTTGAGCCAATACCAACTTTGCTAAGTACAATATCCTTAGTAACCTCTTGATAAGCAGTTGCTTCTGGAATATCAATATTTTCTGAGTAGAATAAATAGCCATCAGCCTTAACAGCCACACCATAGTTTTTACCAGAAGGCAAGCTTACAAGATATTTACCAGTTTTAGAATTAGAAGTAAGAGTAGTAATAAGCTCATTTGTTTCATTGTCAACAATTTCGATACTTGCTTCAACAGCTACACCGCTTAGAGCATCTGTAATTGTACCTTTCATAATTGTTAAACGAACTTTTTTAACCTCCACAACTTGTTGTTCTACTTTTTGCTGAATTGTTGCATTAGAGCTAGCAATAAGATTATCTTCGGTTCCCATCACCATCATTTTCTCTGGGCCAAGGAAAGTAATTCTATAGATATCTTGCAATCCATAACCACCTTCGCGAGCACTTGAGTAGAATGCATATCGAGCATTACCAGCAACAACAAAGAAAACGTCGTCATCAGGAGTATTTACTGGATAGCCAATATTAACAGGCGCCGACCAATTACCGGCACCATCAGCTTCGCTATAAAAAACATCATAGCCTCCCATTGTTCCATCACCTTTAGAACAGTAATACATTGTAACTCCATCTGGATGCATAAATACACCTTCCTCATCATATTTTGTATTGATTGGAGCACCTACATTTTTTGCGGGTCCCCAACTTCCATTTTTTTGAAGTTCACATACAAAAATATCCTTACCACCTAATGATGGATTCCCCTGACCATCCTTAGCTCTATCACTAACAAAATAAAGTTTTTTTCCATCATAAGAAATAGATGCAGATGTTTCATGTTGTTTATTTGTATTGATATTTCCACTTAATTCTTTAGGTTTTGACCAATTATCTCCTTTTAAAACACTTTCGAACAAAGTTCCATCAGGCACACCTTTATATGTATATAATATTTGTCCATCTGGAGATAATCCAACCGAAGCATCATGTCCATCTGTATTTAGACTTCTCATATTAATAGCTTGAGACCAACCAGTCTTTTCATCATTATAAGACACAAATAAATCTTCATAATAAAGCATATCATTTGGGTCAATTTCTTCACCAGTACTACCTTCACGTCTAGAAGTAAAAATAAGCACTGACTCATCAGTTGTAATCACAGGCGCATAATCAGGATACTTAGAATTTACAGAAGGTCCTAAGTTATCAAGGAAAACTCTTATTGGTGTTTTAAGCAATATTTTTCCAGATTCACACTCGCGGATTTTTTTATCTACATCATGTGTTACCTCATCTCCTTTAGATTTTCCTTTTTTAGGGTCAGCAACACCTTGATCATTTTGAAAATTTCTATAATATTTTATGGCTTCATCAAACTCATAATTCAATTGCAATGACCATCCTAACAAATAGTAAATATCATCAGCAACGCCAGGTTTAGCTTTGTAAGCTTTTTGTAAGAAATCGAAAGCTTTTGCTTTTTCAGTTGAATAAAGATAACAAGCTCCAATTTTGTAGTTTAATTCAGCATTATGCTGATTATACTCATAAGCTTTAAGATACTCACCTAAAGCCATTCTATATGCACCAGGCTGATTCATTAAATAATAAGTATCTGCATATTTCAAAGAAGTTACAGCCTCTTTGTATCCATTTTTAGATTGTTTAAATTCTTTTTTATTAACCTCTACCGGTACCTGAGCATTTAATCCGGTTGACAATCCCAACAAAATTGTCAGGCAAAATAATGCGAAAAATATTTTTATTTTCATAACTTTCAATTTTTACTTTGATTACTTTTTATACTCCGTACACACTGAACAATACTCTTCTGCGACTGCTAAGCCAAGCTCTTTTGCTTTTTTCCAGTCATCGCAAGCGCCTTCCATATCTCTCAACATTTCTTTTGCACTGCCTCTATGAATATAAGCATAAGCATATTCTGAATCCATTGAAATTGCAGTAGAAAAAGCTTCTATTGAAGATTTGTAATCTTTTAATTTATAATAACACAAACCAATATTATTATAAGCATAAGCGTAATCCTTTTTCAACTTAAGAACAAGTCTGAAAGCTTCAATAGCCTCCTCATATTTGCCTGTTTCATAAAGGCAAATTCCTTTGTTATTAAGTGCATAGTGATAATTGGCATCTTTTGCAATTGCTTTATTATAGTCTGCAATAGCACCATCATAATCTTTTTTCAATCTTTTTACACTACCTAGGTTATTATAAAGCATTGCCATATCTGGTTTTAATTCGATTGCTTTATTGTAATCGGCAATTGCATTATCATAAGACTCTAGCATTCTATATGCTGAAGCTCTATCATTATAAGAGAAGAAATAATTTGGATCTATTTTAATTGCTGCACCAAAATCATCAATTGCTTCACTGAATTTCTCTTCTTTAAATTTCATTACGCCCATAAAGTAGTACATATTAACATCTTTAAAGCCTAAAGCAATAGCTGAATTAAAACTTGTTCTAGCATCATCATTTTTCTCAAGATAATACTCAGAATATCCTTTTAAGTAAATTGCATTACCATCTTTTGGATATGCTACAACATATTTTGAGATGTCGTTAATTGCTTCTTGATAAGATTGCAATTGAATATAGCTAGTACCACGACCATAATAAGCCTTTGTCATAGCAGGATTTAGCTGCAACGCTCTTGAGAAGCTCTGAATCGCAGCCTGATACTGTGCTTGCTGATAGAATTGTACTCCATCGTTAAAGGCAATATTTGCTTCCTGATCTTCTGCAACAATTAGAGTAGAGGTGGTATCTGAAACAGCAGCGGCACCATCAAACCCGATTTTTATAGGAATAATTATTTGCGAAGTATCAATGTCTTGTGCAAAGCTAAACCCTGTTGCTGCACAAAAAATAATCAAATAAAACAGTTTTTTCATAGTTTATTGTTTTTATAATTAATTAGATATTTATTTTTCTCGATATTTATTTAACCTTCTGAATTAATACCATGACAGTGTTTATATTTCTTTCCACTACCACATGGACATGCATCATTTCTTCCCACTTTCTTTTCTACTCTAACTGGATCGGCTTTTGATTTGCCTTTACTAGGATCATTATACCCAGGATTATCTCTGCCTGTTTGTAATTTGCTTAAATCAAGTTTAGATTTTACTCTTGCCTCTCGCACATCTTCAGCACCTTGCACTGGAATATAACCTTTCATTAAAATGGAAACAACCGATTTATTAACTTTATCCAACATTGTTTTAAACAAACTGAAAGATTCAAGTTTATAAATCAACAGTGGATCTTTTTGTTCATAAGAAGCAGATTGTACAGACTGTCTCAGTTCGTCCATTTCTCTCAAATGCTCCTTCCACAAATCATCAATAGTCTTTAAAACCACAGTTTTATTGTAAGCCGAAACAATCTCTACACCTTGCGATTGATAAGTCTTTTCTAAATTAACAACAACATTATAAACCTTGTTTCCATCAGAAACTGGCACTAAAATATTTTCGTATTGGCTCGCTTGATTTTCATAAACAGTCTTTATAACAGGGAAGGCTTGGTTTGCTATTGCCTCTGTTTTACGTTTATGTGTTTCGCGAACGTTTGCATACAGCAATTCTGTAAAATCGCTTTGCGACATCTTTCTTAAATCATCGTCATTTAATTCCAACTCAATAGACAGAATTCTTAATAATTCCATTTTGATTCCTTCAACATCACCCATATCGAAATACTCATCTGCTACACTTACGCAAACGTCGTACATCATATTTGCAATATCAGCACCAAGTCTTTCGCCATCAAGTGCATTACGTCTTTTTCTGTAAATTACAGTACGTTGGGCATTCATAACATCGTCGTATTCGAGCAAACGTTTACGAATTCCAAAGTTATTCTCCTCAACTTTTTTCTGGGCTCTTTCTATTGATTTTGATATCATAGAATGCTGAATAACTTCGCCTTCTTTAAGCCCCATTCTATCCATTAATTTTGCGATACGATCAGAACCAAACAAACGCATTAAATCATCTTCAAGCGAGACAAAGAATTGTGAAGAACCTGGGTCACCCTGACGACCAGCACGACCACGCAACTGTCTGTCTACACGTCGTGACTCATGTCGTTCTGTACCAACAATTGCAAGACCACCAGCCTGTTTTACTTTTTCGCTAAGTTTAATATCCGTACCACGACCTGCCATATTGGTTGCAATAGTAACATTCGAAGAATAACCCGCCTCGGCAACAATATCAGCCTCACGCTTATGCAGCTTTGCATTCAATACATTATGTTTTATGCCCTTACGAGATAAAATCTTACTAAGCAACTCAGAAATTTCAACGGAAGTTGTACCAACAAGAACTGGTCTTCCTGCCTGAGTAAGACGTTCAATTTCGTTAATAACTGCTGCATATTTTTCACGAGTAGTTTTGTAAACCAAATCCTCATCGTCGTTTCTTGTGATAGGTCTATTTGTTGGAATAACGGCAACATCTAATTTATAGATATCCCACAATTCACCAGCTTCTGTTTCAGCAGTACCAGTCATACCAGACAATTTATGGTACATTCTAAAGTAATTCTGAAGAGTAATAGTTGCATAAGTTTGAGTTGCAGCTTCAATTTTCACATTTTCCTTCGCTTCAATCGCTTGATGCAAACCGTCAGAATAACGACGTCCTTCCATAATACGACCAGTCTGTTCGTCAACAATTTTCACTTTATTGTCGATAACCACATATTCCACATCTATCTCGAACAATGTGTATGCTTTGAGTAATTGGTTTATTGTATGAATGCGTTCAGATTTAACTGAGTATTCTCTAATTATATCATCTTTCTTTTTTAACCTATCAGAATCAGACAAACCAGATTTTTCTACTGCAGCTAATTCTGTTGAAATATCAGGAAGAACGAAAAAGTTAGCATCTTCGGTTGAAGTCGTAAGTAAATCAAATCCTTTATCAGTTGGTTCGATTGAATTCATTTTCTCATCAATAACAAAAAACAATTCATCCGTTACCAAATGCATGTTTTTATTATTGTCTGCCATATATGTATTTTCTGTCTTCTGAAGTAGTGCCTTCATGCCTTGCTCACTTAAAAACTTGATAAGTGGTTTATTTTTTGGCAATGCTTTAAATGCTTGTAATAATCTAAATCCACCGTCTTTTTCGTTTCCAGCAGCAAGCTGACGTTTAGCATCTGAGAAAATCTCGTTGAACAAATTCTTTTGAGTGTTAACTAACTTTTGCACCTGAGGTTTTAATTCATCAAAAAGTTGATCTTCACCTTTTGGCGTTGGGCCAGAAATAATCAATGGAGTTCTTGCATCGTCAATCAAAACAGAGTCAACCTCATCGACAATAGCATAATTGTGTTTACGTTGAACTAAATCCGATGGGTTTAAAGCCATATTATCTCTCAAATAATCAAAACCAAATTCGTTATTTGTTCCAAAAGTGATATCCGACAAATATGCTTTACGTCTCGAATCTGAATTAGGTTCGTGCTTATCGATACAATCTACTGAAAGCCCATGAAACATATAAAGAGGCCCCATCCATTCAGCATCACGTTTTGCAAGATAATCATTTACCGTTACTAGATGTACTCCGCGTCCTGTTAAAGCATTTAGAAATACTGGAAAAGTTGCAACAAGAGTTTTACCCTCACCTGTAGCCATTTCGGCAATTTTACCCTGATGCAGAATTGCTCCACCAATAATTTGCACATCGTAATGAACCATATCCCAAGTTACGGTATTTCCACCTGCAGTCCATGAGTTATGCCAAATAGCTTTTTCACCATGAATATCAACAAAATCGTTACTTGTTGCAAGTTCTCTATCAAAATTAGAAGCAGTAACTTCAATTTCGCTATTATCTTTAAACCTTCGGGCAGTTTCTTTTACAATTGCAAAAGCAACCGGTAAAATTGTAATTAGATGTTCTTCTAATTTAGCATCTACAGAAACTTCAATTTTATCAATCTCATTAAAGATTTGCTCTCTTTCCCAAATATCAAGTGATTCAGCTTTTAATTTTAATTCGGCAATTTCATCATAATCAGGTTTAATAAATTCCTGTATCCCTTTTCTAAGATCTTGAGCTCTCTCTCTCAATCCATCATTACTTAAAGCAGTAATCTCTGATTCTACGCCCAACACCAACTCTAAAAAAGGCTGTACTGCCTTTAAATCTCTCTCGGCTTTTGAACCGAATATTTTTGCAATAATATCATTAAAACCCATAATATCTTTTCTTAATTAAGTATTACTATTAATCTACAAAGTTAAAATATTTAATTTTTTATTAAAATGAAAAGTGATTTTTTATTTCGCAGTTATCAACATAATGAAGTTTACTTTTATTACTACAAAACCTTTGCAGTAACGCAAAAACTTAAAATTTTACAAAATTTACCAATTTCAATTATGTTTTATCCTATAAAAAACAATCAATTTTATAAAATTTATATAGTCAATAAATCTGTAATTATTAGATATAGAAAACATAAAGAATTGAAACTTGCTAAAATTGAAGTTAATCTAGATTTGAGCGATATAAAAAAAGTTGCTTTTAATTATATTGGCTAATTAGTATATTTGGCAAGTGTTTATTCGGATTTTTCCCAATCACCAAGAATACTGTCAATTTCTTCAGAAGTTTTTCTCAATCTTGATTTACATTCTTTTATTAAAAAAGTTGCGCGTTTTACCTTAACACTCAACAAATCCAAGTCTGGTTCATCGTTTTCAATTTCTGATAAAATCTCTTCAAGCTCTTTTAACGCTTCCGAATATGTGAATTCTATTTTTGCCATATCAGTATTTTCGTCTTTGTGAAAACCTTAAAATAATTAGTGCTAAAATAATAAAAAGAATTGAGATTGCAAATGTCATTGTATAGCCAGCGACTTTATAAACCAAAACACCTAAGGGAGCAAAAAGAGATCTTATTCCGGTCAGAGTAATGTGTACTGCTTGATAATCGCTGACAGTATTTAGGTTATTTCTAAAATATGCAGAGCTAACATTCCATGACAAAGTTCCAAATGCGTTAAACAAACCAAAAGCGATAAAGGCAAATATAAGACTAAGATATACTTCATCGTTTCCAATATAAAAGCTATAAGAAAAATATTGAGTAAGCATAATTCCGAGTACGTATAGCAACATGAAAGAAAACATAAAACTGCCGAATTTTCTTTGATCCATCTTATCCATCCAGATTCCGGCCACAGGCAAAATTAATACAGTAACTATTCCACCCAAAGTTTTATAACCAGAAATTGTAGAATAACTTAAAACCAAATGAGATTCTAGGAAAAATGTAATAACAGTTGCGGTAATCATAAAAGCAATTCCATAAGAAAAATATGCCATTTGAAAGTGTAGAAATGGTTTGTCATTTTTTAAGATGTCGATCATTCTTTTAAATGATTTTTTAATTGATAACCAGAGTTTATCTTTGATTTCAACAACTTCATTAACAAAAGGAATTCCAGATAATGAGAAGAACCCAATAGTTCCAATAATCCCTATTGCAGGATAAAACCACCGAAAAACGAAAAAGTCCACATCGAGTAAAAATCCAAAAAGCATTGTTGCTGCAAGGGCTGCAGTTTTGTTTGCAGTTGTTGCGTAACCATATAAACGGCCAAAATTATTATTTCTATAATTATGTTTTAGCAATAAATTTATTGTTGGTAAAGTAATAGCTGTGCCCAAGTAATAAAAAAACAAAATAGCTAAAAATGCAAAATGCAAACTTGAAGCATTCTCTGGAGTAACGGCAGCAGGAAATAATAAAAATAATAGTAATGGTAATCTTGTTATTAAAGCCGTAACCCTTATTAACTTTTTCTTGTCAGTGATTCTACGAGTTATTTCGTTAAAAACAATTAGCGTAATATATACCACCATGCTAAGGAGAAATAACAATCCAACAAGAAATTCAGTTCCTTTCAAACTGCGTAAAAAAACATACTCGTTCATCAAGGATGTGCCGAATACTAGCCCTTCCAGCATAGTAAATATAAAATGATACTTAAAAGTAAGCCTCTCGTTAGGCTCAAGTTTAGTGTAAAACATTAAAAAGTTTAAATTATTCAAAAAATTAAATCACAAATCTTAAATCGCTAAAGGCTTAGGAGAAGGCTAAGGAGAAGGCTAAGGAGAAGGCTAAGGAAGATTAGCTCCACTGCGGCGGATTATAGTTTAGCTTTTTTACCACTTACTTCGGTTCCTGATCCGCCAACTGGCGAAGAAGGGACTACTTACTACTTACTACCTACCACTTACTACTTACTACTCTTACTACCTACTACTCTTACTACCTACTAACTACTACTTACCACTTACTACCTACTACTCTTACTACCTACTAACTACTACTTACCACTTAC
>JBBQCZ010000048.1:0-23629 GCA_038319215.1 Bacteroidales bacterium
GCGCTATGGCCTGATCGTACTGCTTCATCCGGTGGGCGCACAGCGCCGCTCTTTCCAGGTACAGAGTTGAGAATCATTAGAACAGAAGTCTATATTATTGCAGAAAATTGGCTTAAAAACCTAATGTCGTTTTCGAAGAAAAGTCTAAGGTCACGGATTCCATATTTTAACATTGTAATTCTTTCTATTCCCATACCGAAAGCATAACCAGTGTAAACTTCGGGATCTATCCCAGCAGCTTCAAATACATTTGGGTCAACCATTCCGCAGCCTAAAATTTCTAGCCATCCTGTTCCCTTGCAAACGTTGCAGCCTTTGCCACCACATAAAGTACAGCTAACATCAACTTCGGCAGATGGTTCTGTAAATGGGAAATATGATGGTCGCATTCTAATTTTTGTATGTTCACCAAACATTTCTTTTGCGAAGTAATCAAGAGTTTGTTTCATGTCGGCAAAAGAAACATTCTTATCCACATACAAACCTTCGATTTGATGGAACAAACAATGAGCTCTTGCAGAAATTGCTTCGTTTCTGTAAACGCGACCAGGCGAAAGACTTCTTATTGGTGGTTTTAATTCCGACATTTCATGAGCCTGAACCGATGAGGTATGAGTTCGTAAAAGCACATTCATATCAGGAGAAATAAAGAATGTGTCCTGCATGTCGCGTGCCGGATGATCCTGAGGGAAATTCAGTTTTCCAAAGTTATGATCATCATCTTCAATCTCTGGTCCATCGGCAACAATAAAACCGAGCTTGGTAAATATTGCTATTATTTCGTTGCGGACTAATGAAAGAGGATGGCGTGAACCTATTTTTAGAGGGTCGCCCGGACGAGTTAAGTCGAGTTCAATTTTGCCTTCGGTATTTACTGTTAAGGCATCCTTTAGCTCGTTGAGTTTATCTGTAGCTTTTTGTTTAAGGACGTTTATTTCGGCACCAACCTCTTTTTTCTGTTCGGCAGGCACGTTACGGAAGTCGTCAAATAAAGCAGGAATTAATCCTTTTTTTGATAAGTATTTTAGTCTGAAATCTTCAACTTCTTCGATAGATTTTGGTTGAAATGACTCAACTGCAGCAAGTAAATCCTTAATTCTGTTAATCATTGCTAAAAATTTTAATTCTGCAAAGTTAAGATATTTGAATAAAATTACAATTGTAATTAATAATTGGTTGTTCGTTTTAGCTTTCTGCTAATTCTTGGGGATTGCTTCACCTCTTTGGAGGTTCGCTATGACCAGCATCGTCTTTTACGAGGCTGGTCATTGCGAGCAGCTCCGCTGCGAAGCAATCCCCAAAACTAATTGGCATTTTAAACGGGTAAGCAACTTATCCAAAAACCAATTTCTCGATTTCCCTATCCTTTATCTCTAAATACAAGAGTAACTGGAACACCTTCTCGCTCGGATTTCCAAATCCGAGTGCTACCACTACAGCTTCTCAAAATTCAAGCTATAAGTCTTATCCTTAGCCGAAATCTTTAAAATATAATTTCCAACAGATAAATCTGAAATGTCAACAACATTCAACCCATTATGAACATTGACAGATTTTACCAATTGCCCTGCTGAATTGTAAATCTCAGCATTAAACCGGTTGCTTCGACTCCGCTCAGCCACCTGCATACTGCTAGGTGATTGAGCGAAGTCGAAATCACCGATATCAACATAAACCTTATCCCTCGCCGGCACAGGATAAACATTTACAAAATTAACAACTTCCTCAGCAATCCCACTCCCACAATCATTTACAAAAACCTCTTTCGTTATAGTTTTACTTTCGCCATAAGCATCGGTTACAGTTATATTTATTTGCTGCGAACCAGAAGTATGCGGTGTATAAAACTCAATAGGTTTTGCAATACACTGACCCCATTCGTGGTTGCTGAGGGTTGCTTCGGTAATTTGTTGTGTGTAAATAATATTACCGCCATAATCTATTTCAGCAAGCGAAAGACCAATTTCTACCGGCACAAATAATGGCGGATAATAAATACTGTCAATTACCTGACCAATACTAGTCTCAATTGTGTATGGTGCAGATTTACCTGCAATATAAGCATAAACTGTAATTGTATCGCTACAATTTACAGTTGCTGGTAAAACAATATCAATATTTAGCTCTGGTGGTGCAGTGTAGCACAAACCATCTATTCCAAGGCTGTCGGTTTTTACAAGCCAGGCTTGTTGAGGTGGATTATAACCATAAGTAGCATAACTGTTGCCATAACCTGCAAGGATAAAGCCGTTGTCTGCTGTAGGTTGAAAACTTACTAAATACTGATCATTAGTTGTATTGTTAATTGCATAATACTCTCGGTTCCAACAAATATCACCACTGTCTGAGATTTTTTGCAAATAACTTCTTGACCTGCCAATTCCACTTCTCCAATTTCCAAGAACATATAATTCATTATTTTTATAAACCAATGACGAAATAGTATTTTCGAACCAATCTGTAACAGGATTTGTTATTGTAGAATAGCTTCTGTAAAACCTCTCCCACATCAGCACTCCGTCTTTTGAAACCTTTCGCAGGCAACCGTCCCAATAGGTGTCGGTATCGCTGCGCAGGGCATGGTAGCCGCCACAGGCAACATAGTTAGAGTCGCGGGTTTCTATCAATCCTTGTACAGGACCATCGTAATTAAGAAAGCCAGGTCTGCCAAAACCGTTTTGCCATATTACATTGCCTGCGGTGTCGAGCTTTATTAAGTACCAGTCTTCGTCGGTTATCGTGGTGGGGAAACTGAAGGTTCTACCTCCAATTAAAATGTTTTTATCAGATGTTTCAATAATTTGTGACCCACCTTCATATCTATTACCATATGATTTTTGCCAAACTAATTGATGCTCTGCGTTAATTTTTACCAAATATAATCTAGATTCTTCATCATCATAATTATAATTTTGACCAATAATATAAAAATCTTCAGAATTAGATTTTGTGATGTTAAATGCTTTTTTCCATAAAGTGTCAAATTCATATAATTTTAGTTCATAGCTATGGTATAAGTTGTCAAATACAAAGAGAGAGACTCCATAATTATTATAATTATTGTCAATTATTGTTCCACTCATTGTTGGTGTATGTTCATCTGATAACATGCAATTTGAAAAACCTTCCCAATATTCATTTTCCTCACTTCCACAAATATTTTTCCATTGTATTTCACCGTATAAATCTATATATCTTATGGAAACACTTCTTACTCCATATTGATTACCTGTGCCAGATACTACAACATACCCCGTATCTAGTGCAACAACAGAACTTGTAATATGAGCAACTGTATCTTCAATTATTCTATTGAAAACGACTTGAGACAAAACAAAGTTTGATAAAAAAGATATTATAATAATTAGAATATTTTTTTTCATAATACAAATTTAAAAAGAAAAGCAAACCAAATGGCTTGCTTTTCTAAAATTATTTTATTTTTTTGATAACTTTTTAACCTGAATATTGCCATAGCAATCTATTAGTTCGAGTAAATATTGCCCTGGAACATAGTTTTTCATATTGATTTGTGTCGTACCAAACACATTTTCAAGCGGAATTTCCATTAACAATTTAGCATCGTTAGTATATATTAAAATTTTACCAAATTTGCAGTTTTCTTTTTGTTCATTTCCTAACATTTCGAGATACATTTTTGTAGCATCATCGTAAATTTGAGAAAAATCATATTCCACGTAAATCACATCTTTAGTCGGATTTGGAAATACCTCAAAAATGGAAAGTGTCTCGTCATTAGCATCATCAATAATATTTATGCTTCGTGGCGTTATTATTTCAAAAGGTATTGGAGTGTATTCATAAAAGGCACTATCGGTGGTGTATGAATACAGAATTTCTGCCATCGCAGAATACAATGGTGATGAACTTCGAGCTGCATTAAATAGAAAATCTTTGTTTGACAACAAAATGTCAATCATCATAGTATCACCAATGCATTCAAGATAAATATCATTAATATCACAGAACGTTGTTACCTCATCTCTTTCTTCAGTAGATAAATTAACTGACATATTTCTTAAATTACTTAGAATGTTTTCAGCTGCTTGAAAGTCGTCTGTCATTACTGTCAGATTATATACATTGAGCGCATCTGATATTTCGGCATTTGATTTTGATGAAAAATAACCAATGGCTTGAGTGAGTGCCTCTGGAATGGAATCATTATTAATCGCATTATTAATTATTTCACCTTCAATATTAATAATATCCTGTTTAATGTCTGAAATCTGATATTCCAACAAAACACGAGCATTTTCTCCATTTTGATAATTATTTATTTGTTTTTTGTGTCCATTGCTGAGATAAGTAGAATTGTTAACAGCATCGAGTATTTCAGAAGGTAAAGGAGAATTCGCAATTAGTACTGTTGCAATCACAGGTTTCTGTGCACTAGTGTTTTCGAGCAGAGTTTCGAAAACTTCATCGCTCAGGTATCCGTTATTACTTAAAATAGGAACATATTGTCTAAAGTTGTGCGGGCTCAAATTTTCTGCCAGTGATATCATGTATTGTTTATCACCACGGTCAACCGTTAAGTCATACTGATTTTGCAAACCAGTCATTGTGCTTTTTCTCACTGCAATTTCTGTTATTGCGGTTCCATGATCGAAAAGGTGGAATCCAAAATTTGAAGGACAGGCATCAGTTTTGGGGATTGATTCACCTCTTTGGATGTTCGCTATGACCACCATCGTTTTTTACGAGGCTGGTCATTGCGAGCAGCTCCGCTGCGAAGCAATCCCCAAAACTAACCTGAATCTTAAGCAGAAAAGTAGCTTAGCCAAGCACTAATTTTTCGATTTTCCTATCCTTTATCTCTAAATACAAGAGTAACTGGAACACCAGAAAAGTCGTATGCTTCGCGAAGTTTATTCTCGAGGTATCTTTTGTATGGATCTTTAATGTATTGTGGCAAGTTTGCAAAAAATGCAAATACTGGTGTAGGTGTTGGCAATTGGGTAACGTATTTTATTTTCACAAATTTACCTTTGTATGCAGGTGGAGCATAAGCTTCTATTGCTTCGAGCATAACTTCGTTTAGCTTGCCAGTAGGAATTCTTTGAACTCTGTTCTGATATACTTGCATAGCTGTTTCGATAACATTATGCACTCTTTGTTTTGTAAGTGCAGAAATAAATAAAATCGGAATATTATTAAAAGGAGCAATTTTTTCCATTATTACTTTTGTGTAATCTCTCACAGAATTCGTAGATTTTTCAACCAAATCCCATTTGTTGACGACAATCACAATCCCTTTTTTATTTTTTCGAGCAAGGTTCAGTATGTTTTGATCTTGTGCTTCGAATCCAAGGGTTGCGTCAATCATAACAACGCAAACATCTGCATGTTCAATTGCACGAATTGCTCTCATTACTGAGTAAAACTCTAAATCTTCACTAACTTTAGTTTTTCTTCTTACACCAGCAGTATCTACTAGCATAAAGTCGTAACCAAATTTATTATAGCGGGTGTTGATAGCGTCGCGTGTTGTTCCGGCAATATCTGTAACGATGTTTCTTTCTTCACCAATTAGTACATTTGTTAAAGATGATTTTCCCACGTTTGGACGGCCAACAATCGTTACTCTTGGTAAATCGTCTTCAGTCCTGTCCTCGTCGTTTTCTAAAACTTCAGCTAATGCATCGAGAACATCACCCGTTCCTAGTCCATTTACTGCAGAAATGCAATAAACTTCACCTAATCCTAGGTTGTAAAATTCGTAACTGTCTGTTATTCTTGAGTTTATATCAACTTTATTAGCTACCAAAAAGACAGGCTTTTTAGATCGGCGTAATAATTCGGCAACAGCAACATCGAGGTCAGTAAGTCCAGCTTGAACATCAACCATAAACATAATTGCATCTGCTTCTTCGACAGCAATCATAACTTGTTTTGCAATTTCCTGTTCAAAAATATCATCAGAGTGATTTACATATCCACCAGTATCTACAACGGAGAAAGTCTTTCCATTCCAGAAACAATGTCCATAAAGTCTGTCACGTGTAACGCCACTAGTATCGTCCACAATCGCTTCGCGACGTTCGATAAGACGGTTGAAGAATGTGGATTTACCGACATTAGGACGGCCAACTATTGCAACAATGTTTCCCATAATGAAAATTTTTGCAAAGGTAGTAAAAAAGACTAAAGATAGAAGATAGAAATTTGAAGAAATTTTATAAGCCTGTTTAGTGTGTTATTTCATTCCAAGTGAAGTGACTAGCAAATATATCAAGGCAGCCAAAACGCCACTAACAGGAATGGTTAGAATCCATGCCCACAGTAGTTTGATAGAAACACCCCATCGCACTGCCGATAATCTTTTTACTGCTCCAACGCCCATAATTGCACCAGTGATAGTGTGAGTAGTACTTACAGGAACTTTTAATATTTCGGTTAGGAAAAGTGTTAATGCTCCAGCCATATCAGCAGCAACACCTTCGCGTGGAGTAATTTTTGTTATTTTACTTCCCATTGTCTTTACTATTTTCCATCCACCAACCATAGTTCCTGCCCCAATTGCAGCAAAACAGCTAATTGGTAACCAGTCTGGCATTGAATTTATGTCCTTTATTGTGCCGGCAGCAATCATTGCAGTTGCAATAATTCCCATAACTTTTTGAGAGTCGTTTAGACCATGACCTATACTGAATAATCCAGATGAAACCAGTTGAATACGTTTAAAAATCTTATCGGCTCGATGAGTATGCATTCTTTTAAAGGTCCATAACACAATCATCGTAATAATTGAGGAAATTACAAGTCCAATAACGGGAGCAAGAACGATAAATGCTGCAATTTTAAGGATTACGCCTGCATGAATTGCTGAAAATCCAGTTGCACAAACAGCCGCTCCTGCAAATCCGCCAATAAGTGTATGTGATGAGGATGATGGGATGCCAAGCCACCAAGTAAGTAAATTCCAGCCTATGGCAGCAATAAGTCCAGATAAAATAATGGGCAGTGTAATAAATTCGTGATATACAACCTTTGAAATAGTATTCGCAATTCCGAATTCGCCGATAATAAATTTTGCAACAAAGAAAGCTGCAAAATTAAATGTAGCTGCCCATAAAACTGCCTGAAATGGAGTTAATACTTTTGTGGTAACAACACAGGCAATAGCATTTGCTGCATCATGAAATCCATTTATAAAATCGAAAACAATTCCAAGAACAATTATAACTATTAGTAATGTCATAGTGATTATTTTATGCGTATTTAACCAATAATAGTTTTAATGTTTTAGCCGTAGAATAAATATTGTTGGCTGTTCTTTCAAGTTCCTGAATAATCTCTTTTATCTTAACGATTTCGATTGTACTGGTATTCGAGTTGAAAATAGAAATAATTGCATTCTGATATTCTATGTCAGCTTCTTCTTCGAGTTTTTTTATTGCCTTACAATGCGCTCTAATCGGCTGATCGTTCTTTTTAAGATTTTGTAATGATTTTACTGCACTTTCAAGCTCAATAGCCTCTTTTCTGATTATTTCAGAAAGTTTAATAGTGGATTCAGGAAGCTTTTCTGGTGAATACAAATATATTTTTTGAGAGCATCTGTTTATTGAGTCTAGAACATCTTCTAATCCATCAGTAAGTTTGTGAATATCTTCTCTGTCGAAAGGTGTAATGAAAACTCTTTCAAGTTTTTTAAATATCTTACCTGTAACTTTATCACCCAGAACTTCAACGTCTTTTATTTTTGCAATTATTTCATGTTTTGTTTCTTCATCATTTGTCTCAAAAAGTTCCTGAATTAAATCAGATGCTTTTACCATTAATGATGCTGTTTCGTTAAGCATTGGGAAAAAATCATCGTTTTTCGGTGCGAAAAAACTGAATAAATTATTGATATTCATAAATGTATTTTTAAAATTCTATAAACTATATTTTAAGTGCCTAGAGTGCCTAGAGTGCCTAGAGTGTCTAGAGTGCCTACCCTTCGACTTTCGCCGCGGCGCACCGAACCTTGTTAGAGGTGAGCTCAACGTAGTTAATCAGGGGGCGGCTTGAGTAGAGTTTTTTATTATTTTTTGTTACTCTAATCCAATGATTACACATACCCAAAATCTCTTAAATTAATATCGCTGTCACGCCAATCTTTTTTTACTTTCACAAAAAATTCTACGAACACTTTTTTTCCAAAAAATGTTTCCATGTCTAATCTGGCAGCAGTTGCAGTCTTTTTTAGAGCAGCTCCTTTATGACCAATAATAATTCCTTTTTGTGTTTGTCGTTCTACAATTATGGCGACTTTTATTCTAATAATTTTAGCTTCTTCTTTAAATTCCTCAACCACAACTTCGCTTGCATAAGGAATTTCTTTTTGGTAGTAAAGAAGTATCTTTTCACGAACAATTTCCGAAACAATAAATCTCTCGGTTTTGTCTGTTAATTGATCTTTTGGATACCAAGCTTCTCCTTCAGGAAGTAATTCTAATAAACGGGCGAAGATTCCCGAAATGTTGAATTTTTGAAGTGCCGAAATTGCGTAAATTTCTGCATTTGGCAAGTTTTCTTTCCAGAACTTTTGTAATTCTTCAATTTTATCTGGATTTGAAAGGTCGATTTTGTTTATAAGACAAATAACAGGAACCTTTACATTACGAAGTCTTTCGATGTATTCCATGTTTTTATCTGGACTTTCAACTACGTCGGTAACATATAGGAAAACGTCTGCGTCTTCAAATGAACTTCCAACAAAATCCATCATTCGCTCCTGAAGCTTATATTGTGGTTTGATAATTCCTGGGGTATCGCTGTAAACTATCTGAAAATCTTCACCACTAACAATACCGAATATACGGTGACGAGTAGTTTGCGATTTTGCTGTAATAATTGATATTCGCTCTCCAACGAGTTCATTCATCAATGTTGATTTTCCTACATTTGGATTACCAATTATATTTACAAAGCCTGATTTGTGCATTTCAATGTTTTTTTTGCAAATGTGATAATAATTATTGAATTTTGAAGAAAATATCTGCACAAAATGAATATTGAAGAAATAAGAAACTATTGTCTTGCGAAAAAAGCGGTAATTGAATGTTTTCCATTTGATGAGGATACATTGGTTTTTAAAGTTGCAGGAAAGATGTTTGCATTGTCGGCATTGGAAAAACCTGCAAATATTGTTTTGAAATGTGATCCCGATAGAGCAATAGAACTCCGAGAACATTATTCTTCGATAGAAGGAGCATATCATATGAATAAAACTATGTGGAATCAGATTGCAATAGATGGAAGTGTTCCCAATGAATTGATTTTAGAATTGATTGATAATTCGTATGAGCTTGTGGTTGCAAAGATGAGTAAAAAGGAGAGGGATATATTGAAATAAAAAAAGAAGCTGACTTTTTAGCCAGCTTCTTTAAATTTCGAAATACTTTGTTTATTAGATTTTTTTACCGATAATTTTCAATCCCATTTTCTTTGCTTTAACAGCAATCTGGTATAACACCGGAACCATAATAAGTGTTAAAAATGTTGCGAAAGTTAGTCCGAATATTACGGTCCAACTTAATGGTCCCCACATGTGCACCATATCGCCACCAAAGAAGAAGTTAGGTTCGTATCTCATAATTAATCCGGCAAAGTCTATGTTCATACCAACAGCCATTGGAATTAAACCAAGAATAGTAGTTATTGCAGTCAATAAAACTGGGCGTAATCTAGTTTTTCCGGCTTTAACAACACAGTCGGCAGCCATGCATTCGGTTAAAAATGCATTTTCTTCCATTTTTAGCAACTCTCTTTTTTGCTTTTTAAGGTAATCGATATAATCAATAAGTACAATTGCGTTATTAACTACTACCCCTGCAAGAGAAACAATTCCAATGCCTGTCATTACAACAATAAAGTTCATTTGGAAAATTGCAAGCCCACCAAAAACGCCAATAGTACTAAATAGCACAGTAGCTAGAATAATGAAAGGCTTAACAATAGAATTAAACTGAGATACTAAAATAATTAGAATTAAAGATATTGCAATAAATAGGGCTCTTATCATAAAATCCATCGATTCTTGTTGGTCTTGTTGTTGTCCAGTAAAACTTACTTTACAAGAATCATATTCATCGGGCATTACAGAACTTTCAATTAGGCTCTTAAGTTGATTGTTAATATCATTAGCATTATAACCTTCTTTTACATTTGAGTATAGTGTAATAGTACGTTTTAATCCTTTTCTTTTAACCGAACCATATGTTGTGCTGTATTTTACTTTTGCAACTGCAGAAATAGGAATTTGCATTATTTTCCCTTTTGTGTTTCTGAATGTTATTTTTTGGTTCATAATAGACTGAAGAGAGTTGCGATTTTTTTCATCCATTCTAATCATTATTGGATATTCGTCTTCCCCTTCTTTAAAGTCTGTAACTTCGCTTCCGAAAAGTGAAGTTCTTATTGTACCAAATATTTGCATAGATGAAATTCCTAATTGTCTAGCATTGGCTCTGTCGATTTCAATTAAAAGTTGCTGTTTGCCTGTTTGAAGATCCATTGTTAAACCTTCAATACCTTCAATATCCGATCTGTTAATAATATCTTCAATTGTGTCAGTAAAATTAATTAAAGTTGGATAATCGTCTCCCGAAATTTCAATATTTATTGGTTTTCCAGTAGGAGGGCCCATTGAATTTTTTGTTATCGTAATTTTAGCTCCCGGATATTTATTTGACAATGAGTTTTGCAAGAAGGCCATAAGTTCTGTAGTGCTTATTCCCAATCGATCTTCTGAATGGACGAAGTTAATGGTAATCATACCTTTATTAGGTTGCTGTCCTCCAGAACTACTCATTCTCTCGCTCGAAACTGCTCCGGCTCCAACGTTGGTTAGGATAGATTTTACAATTAGAGTGTCATTGCCCAATAAATCTATAACTTCAACTTCAAGTTTTTTCATGAAGTCATTGGTAACTGCAATGTCGGTGCCGATTGGCATTTCCACTTCTATGTTTATTAATGAAGGGTCGTTGCCTGGGAAAAATTCTACTTTTGGCTTCGACATAAAGTACCCAGAAATTGTTAGGATCATTATCAAGATAACTCCACCAGTAAGGAAGAATGGATTTTTTCCTCGTATTGAAAACCGGAGTATTCTGTCATATCCATTTTCAAGTTTAACAAGTAAAACATCTTGAAACCAATTTGAAACCCTGTCGAGGAAGTACACATTAAGTACTGTCATTACAACACTAAAAATCAAAATGTTTAGTCCTGCAATAAAGCTTTGGGAAAGAATTAGCGTGATAATTGCAAAAATTACACTTACAATTAATCCTCTTTTTAGGTTTGGCTTACCTCTTTCCTTTTTGATAAATGTAGATGAAAATACAGGTATTATTATTAAAGCAACGAAGAGCGATGATGTTAAAACAATAATAAGAGTTATTGGTAAATATTTCATAAACTCTCCAACCATAGAATCCCAGAAAATAAAAGGAACAAATGCAGCTAGAGTTGTAGCAGTAGAAGATATAATTGGCATTGCAATTTCGCCTGTTGCCATTCTGGCTGCCTCAAATTTTGAGTGCCCTAAATCGATAAATCGGTAAATGTTTTCCACAACAACAATTGCATTGTCAACCAACATTCCTAGAGCTAGGATAAGAGCAAAAAGCACCATCATATTTATTTTATATCCAATAAGTTGGAATACAATAAATGATAGAAAAATAGACATCGGTATGGCGATACCAACAATAAGTGCATTTCTGGTTCCTAAAAAGAAAAATAAAACTCCAATAACAAATATCATACTCATAACCATACCGTTCTCGAGATTACCTAATTGCATCTTTACCGATTCGCTTTGGTCGCTTGTAACTTTAATTTTTAAGTCTTTTGGAATTAAATTCTCTGCTACTGCTTCGTCCAGAATATCTTCTATTTGAGCTGTTGCAGAAAGTAAGTTTTCTCCCCCTTTTTTAATTACCTGTAATGAAATAACTGGCTTTCCAAATAATCTTGTTATACTGGTGCTTTCTTTATAGGCTAGAGCTATTGGTGTTTTTAAAACATCTCTAAGATATACTATGTCTTCGTTCTCATGCTTAATAATTATACTTTCGAGCTCTTGAAGAGTTACGAATTCACCAATTACTCTTAAAGAATATCTAGAACTATCCATAACTATTTCACCAGCAGACATTGAAAAGTTCTCGTTTTTTATTGCACCTTCAATATCATTATATGAAATTTTACGCGACATCATAAGATTTGCATCTATCTCAATTTTAACTTCTTTGTCGGTAATTCCTTGGATATTTACTTTTGAAATTTCGTAAATAGGCTCGATTTTCTCTTCCAGAAGTTCAGCATAACGTTTTAATTCTTCTAAACTGTAATCCCCATACATATTTATATTATAAATTGGGAACTCAGAAAAATCGATATCAGTAACAGAAGGGTCAGACGTTAAATCTTTTGGTAAATCAGCCATTGCTTTATCAACAGCATCTTTTACATTTTGCTTTGCTTCCTTTAATTCAACATTTGTATTAAACTCAATAAAAATCATTGACACATCTTGTGATGATGTAGAAGATATAGTTTTAATACCATTTATTGACTCTAGTTCTTTCTCTAAAGGTCTGGTTATTAAATTTTCAATATCTTCTGGTGGGTTTCCCAAATATACGGTTTGCACCATGATATATGGTGGTGTAATATCGGGGAAAAGTTCTTTAGGTAGTCCAATGTAGGATATCAACCCGAAAACTAGAATCACTGCAGTTAAAAGAAAAACAGTAGTTTTATTTTGAAGAGCAAGTGTTGTAGGTTTAAAGTTACGTACTACTTCTTTAGCTTTATCTAATGCGCTCATTTCTTAAATTATTTGATATTGTTGATTACTACTTCTGTTCCAGATGATACCTTGTCAAATCCTTTAATAATTACCTTGTCGTCTTTTGATAGGCCCTTTGAAATCATAGTATTTCCATTACTTGCATAATCGAATGCTACCTCTCTTTTTACTGCTTTATTTAAACCTTCGGCATTTGTTTCTACTATAAAAACAAAATAATGACCAGCTAAATCTTGTTTTACTATGCTCGATGGTATAACAATAGCATTTTCGTTTGAGTATTCGGTAAGCTGAATTTCAGCAATTAAATTTGGTTTATATTTCCCTTTATTATTATCTAATCTTGATTCAATAACAAAAGTTCGACTATCTGGGTTAATTAAATTTCCTGTTCTTGTAATTGTAGAGTACACACTTTCGTTGTATGCAGGGAATGTTATTTTTACTGTATCTCCTTCCTTAACTCCTGAAAGATATGCTTCTGATATGTCGGCCAATACTTTAAGTTTATCTAAACTTACTAATATCATTACAACTCCTTGAGCCATGTCGCCTTCTCTAAAGTTTATTTTGTCAATTATTCCAGAGAATTGTGCCGTTACAACTGCCTTACCCATTTGAAATTTAAGAGTTTGTAACGACTCTTCAAGAGATTCTTTATTGTTCTTAGCTTGTAAATATTGAATTTCAGAACCAATATTTTGGTTCCACAATTCTTTTTGCTTATCAAATACAGTTGTAGCCAATTCAAGTCGTTTTTTTAACTCATCCATCTGACTTTGCATTACAGAAGTATTTAAGCTAAACAATACTTGACCTGCATAAACTTTTTGTCCTTCTTCAACATGTATTTTTTGAATCATGCCTGGGATTTCAGGAATAATATTTATTTGTTTTACGGCTTCTATATGCCCATTAATAACTAATTGTTTGGAGAATACTTCTGTCCCAATTTGTTTGATTTCTACTTTAACAATACTTGCAGAATCTATTTGAGTAGGATCTAAAACCTTTAATTCTTTTTGCAATTCAGCAATTTCAGTGTTTAATTTGGTTATTTTATCTTTCTTGGATTTTATATCAGTTTTGATTTTATCTACATCGTTTCCCCCACATGAAGTAAAAACCGCGGCAATAATTAGTATTGCGAATATTTTGTTTATTGTTTTCATCACTATATCTTTTTCTGTTGTTTAGTAATTATTAAGTGCTTTGTCTAAATTGTTTTTTGCTTGTAATAGTTCTAGAATTGCTGAGTAGCAACCTGTTTGAGCAGTAAGCATCTGGTTTTGAGCTTGGGTTAGCTCCAAACTCGATGTTGAGCCATTTCTAAATTTTATCATTGTATTATTGTAAATCGATTCTGCTAGTTCAAGATTTTGTTTCTCGAGTTTGTACTTTTCGTTTGCAGTAATAAAGTTGTTTCTGTTTTGTGTTACCTGCATATTTAAAGCACTTTGCACATCGTATTTTACATTTTGAATTTTTACGAGTTCAAGTTTTGCTTTTTCTGTTCTTGCCCATCTTCCACCGGA
Source organism: Bacteroidales bacterium (assembly GCA_038319215.1). GTDB lineage: Bacteria > Bacteroidota > Bacteroidia > Bacteroidales > ML635J-15 > Bact-19. The sequence continues at coordinate 14,371 of JBBQCZ010000048.1, forward strand.
GCTTAGAATTGGAACCGAAAGCGTTACTCCAACCATGTTCGGATTAGAGAAGTTAAAATCGGCAGTTTTCATTTGTTCCTGATGTCGGTAAAATGCAACTAATGATGGCAAAACATGAGATTTATGTTGCTTCAATGTTAAAAGTGCACTCTCTTCCTGAATATTTAGCATTCGATAATCTAGATTGTTTTCTAACTTAAATTCTTGTAATAAGATTTTGTTTGGATCAATATTAAGTAGAATTTCATCTGCCGATTCTGTTAAAACTATTTCTTGGCTATTATCCAAACCCATTTGGTATTTTAACAATAACTTCATGGTTTGAATTTGTTTTTCCATTGACGAAACAGCATTTGTAAGATTATGTACGGTTAATTGAAACTGATCAACCGAAGTTTTATCGATCATGCCAGCAGCATTGGTCGCTTTTATTTCTTTAAGAAGAACTTCGGTGTTTTTCATCGACTCTTCAATAATTAATTTGTTCTCTTGAAGAATCTGAACCAAAATATAAGTTTCACTTATTAATGCTTTGGTGTCTGCTTCGGCTTTATCTATCATAATGTCGGCCGTTTTACGCATAGTTTTCAAAGCTTGCAATCCAACAAGATATTCGCCATTAAAAATTATCTGGTTAACAGTAATATCCCAAGTTACATTTTGTTTTACTCCTAATTGAATTGGTTGTCCCTCAACATAATTTGCAAAAACATCCATTGGGGTAATATACGACATTGGATCCATTGATCCCCAATCGACATAACCACCAAAGCTCATTTCTGGAACTTTAAAAATATTGGAATAATTCACACTCCCACTTGCTTGAGGCAAGCCAATGGAAATGGTTTCCCAAATAGTTTTTTCTGTAATTTGTTGGTCAATTTTAGCGTTTTTTACTTTTGTGCTGTTTTCTAAAGCATAATTCTCGGCTTCCTCCAAAGTAAAAGACATTGCCCCACTATCTTGTGCATAAAAGAGTAAAGGACTTAAAACCAAAGCAATAATAATACTGATTCTCATATACTGTTAATTTAATTCTTTTAAATAATTATTTATTAATTCTCGCCCTTTTTCAGTTGAAATGCCATATAAGTATGGTAAAAAAACTGAATTTATAATTTCTTCTTTTGAAAAGCCCACTATTTCATCAGAATGTGCTATGTTCATCATTTTGTGAACAAAAATATTGGCAATACTCATATTAATTGTACTTGAAAAAACATTTTCAGTTACTCCTCTTTCCAATAAAGCCAAAGTAATTTTGTAATCTCTTATATCACCTTTTTCTTGTATTCTTAAAAAGATTCCTGAATGATATTTTTTTAAATCTTCAAAAAATAATGGGTTTATTTTTCCAAATGTATCGTTGTTAATTTTTAAAATACTGAAAATTGCACCAATAACATTTTCGCTTTTTGCTAATGTCGCTTTGCAAAGCATTTTGTGCATTTTTGTGCCTTCTTCTATGGCCTGCTCTACTAATTCGTCTTTATCTTTAAAAATTTCATACAGGGTTCGCTTAGAAATGCCGAGCTCGTTTGCTATGTGATCCATGGTAATACTGCGTATCCCATATTTGGAAAACATCATGCCCGATTCTTTCAATATTCGTAACCTTGTATCCATTTTTTAAATTTGCTGCAAAACTAAAAAACTTTTTTAGTTTTTAGAGTTTTCTTTTCGTTTTTAACAAATAATTAATTTGTTTGTTCAACACCGTAGAAAACTTTTCTCGTGACAAAAGTATTTAAATTAGAAATTGTATTAATTATGGAATCGGTAAACAGGATAATTATGAGGGTGAATGAAGATGGAGGGGCGGGGGGCTAGCAGAAGGATATTTGTGCAAAATTTAATTTTTTTTGTTCATTTTAATTTAAGCAATAAAAAATATTTTGAAAACGTAATTGTTTTAACTAATTTTGTGAAAGCTATTTTTATTATTTAATAGTCTGGAAAAGCTGATGCAAGGAATACCAAAGTTTTCGGAAAATTTGTTTTGGGATATTGATTCCCAAAATATGGATTATGAAGCTCATTTTCAGTTTATTCTTGCCCGTGTTTTAGATTATGGCACATGGCAAGATTGGAAGGAATTGTGCAAGTTTTATTCAAAAGATCAGATTAAAGAAGCCTCTTTGGGAATCCGGTCTTTGTTTCCAAAATCATTGAACTTTATAGCAATTTATACCGATACTCCAATAACAGATTTTAGATGCTACAAACTCAGACAGTCGAACCAAACACTCTGGAACTCCTAAAAAAGCTTCAGAGTTATGAAGAATTGAAGAATTTTCGTCTGGTAGGAGGACCCGCATTAGCATTACATCTAGGACATAGATTTTCTATTGATTTAGATTTATTCTCTTATGAGAATGCTCTTCCGGAACAATTTCAAGCCTTTTTAATAGCAGAAGGGATAGCTGTAGAAAATATTTTATTGTCAAAAAGAATTAATATTTTTAAACTTAATCAGGTTAAGACAGATTTTGTAAATTACAGTTACCAATGGTTAAAGGATCCGATACTTGAGCAAGGAGTTTGTCTGGCGGATTTGGAAGATATTGCAGCAATGAAATTGTCCGCTATAACAAACAGAGGAACCAAAAAAGATTTCGTGGATCTATTTTTTTTACTGGACATATTTAGTTTTGAACAAATGCTGGAATTTTATCATCAGAAATACCCTGAAGCAGCAGATTTTTTATTGTTTAAAAGTCTGATTTATTTTGAAGACGCCGAAACCAATCCTATGCCTCAAATGTTTAAACCTATTAATTGGACAGATGTAAAAAGCAAAATTGTTGATATTGCCAAAAATTGTTGTTTCTGAAACTTTATCACTCAATTTCGGTATTATTAGCACAGTAATATAATCGTCAATTACTTATATTTCCTAATTCCAACCTTATTATCCGAACACTCTAATAAGCTTTTTTAACCTTTCCAAAGTTTCGTCTTTCCCAATAATCTCGGTTATATCAAAAACATGAGGCCCTTTGCCTGCACCGACAAGAGCCAGACGGAAAGGAGACATTACTTTGCCAAATCCTATTTCTGCACCTTCGAGCCAAGCTTTTACAGCGGCTTCGGTATTTGCAGAGCTAAAGTCGTCGAGTGGCGAGAGGATAGTAATAAGTTTTTCCATCAATTCGGCAGTATCTTCTTTGCATGCTTTTTTTAGGAATTTTTCGTCGTATTCTGCAGGTGCTTCAAAAAAGAATGATGATTCGTCCCATAATTCGCTAACAAAATGAACTCTTTCTTTAAGCATTTCGCAAATTTTCACCAAAGGTAAGTGTGAGTAATTTATTGCTTTAGCGTCGAGAATTGGTTTCCACATTTCGGCAAGCTCATCTCCACTTTTTGTTATCAGATATTGATGATTAAACCATTTTGTTTTGTCGGGATCGAAACGGCTACCGCTTTTTCCAACTCTTTCGAGTGAGAACGCCTCAATAAGTTCGTCCATTGAGAAAATCTCTTGCTCTGTACCAGGATTCCAGCCCAACATTGCTAACATGTTTATAAATGCATCTGGGAAATATCCATCTTCGCGATATCCACGAAAAACTTCTTCGCCATTATGCCATTCGGTAGGAAAAACTGGAAATCCCAATTGATCGCCATCGCGTTTGCTAAGTTTCCCTTTTCCACTTGGTTTTAAAATAAGTGGCAAATGAGCAAATTTTGGAGCAGTCCAGCCAAAAGATTCATAAAGTAATGCATGGAGTGGTAGAGATGGCAACCATTCTTCGCCACGAATCACATGGGTTATTTCCATCAAATGGTCGTCAACAATATTTGCCAAATGGTAAGTTGGTAATCCGTCAGTTTTCATTAGAACTTTATCGTCGAGTTCGTTGGTGTTGAATTTAATGTCGCCACGAATTTCGTCGTACAATTCTACTATTCGATTTTCTGGCATTTTGAATCTTAAAACATAAGGAAGTCCATTGTCGATAAGTTCTTGTACTTCTGATTTTGAAAGAGCAAGACTGTTTTTTAAATACTGTCTAGTGGCATAATTGTAAGTAAATGTTTGCCCTTTTGACTCGTATTCGGCACGCAGTGCGTCAAGTTCGTCAGCTGTGTCAAAAGCCAAGTAAACGCCATCGTTTTCGATCAGAATTTTTGCATATTCTGCATAAATATCACGTCGGTTACTTTGACGATAAGGGCCAAAATCTCCACCTTCGCGAATTCCTTCGTCGAAATTTATTCCGCACCAATTGAGCGAGTTCATAATATACTCTTCGGCTCCTTCTACGAAACGTGTTTGGTCGGTATCCTCGATACGCAAAATCATTGTTCCGCCGTGATGACGAGCAAATAAATAATTAAACAAAGCTGTTCTTACTCCGCCAATATGAAGCGGACCTGTAGGACTTGGTGCAAAACGTACTCTTACCATAATATCAGTTTTTATGAGGCTGCAAATTTACTAATAGAATTGGTGAGCACAAATAAAAGTTAGTTTGAAAAATGGTATTGTTGTGTTTTTTTAAGTTTTTTATAAATCACAAAAAACAGATTTTTATCCTTGCAATAAAACTGAGTGTGCTGAAATTTGAGTATTTTTGTTTATTAAATATTTTTACCAGATATAATTCAGATGAAACGATTTTTAACTTTTATTGTAGCAATGGGCATTGCAACCCTTTCATATTGTCAAGATGTTTACATTCCTGATGAAAATTTTAAAATGGCATTATTGTCTAATAGCTCGATAAATACTGATGCGAACAGCGAGATCAGTCTTGTAGAGGCGTCGGCTTATAGTGGAGCACTAAATATTGTGGCATTGGGAATAATGGATATTACTGGTATCGAGGCATTTTCCAATATTACATCCTTACTTTGTTACGAAAATAGCATTTCTGTTATTGATCTTTCTCAAAATAGTGCTTTAGTTAGTATTTTTTGCCGCGATTGTCAGATATCATCTTTAATTCTTACCGGATGTGTAAATCTTGAGGTACTAGCATGTAACTCAAATCTTATTTCGAGTCTAAATTTGAATGATTGTCAAAATCTATTTAGTTTAGATTGCTCCGAGAATCTTTTGACAAGTTTAGATTTAAGTGAGAATACAGAGCTTACAAATATCAGTTGTGGCATAAACGGGATCGAAATATTGAATGTTTCTGGCTCTACATCACTATTGAATTTAATGTGTGGTCAAAATCCTCTAACAGGAATTGACCTCAGTCAGAATCTTTTAATACGAGAATTGCATGTTAATGATTGCAATCTGTCAACTCTTGACCTTAGTTTTAATTTAGATGTTAGAGTTTTAAACTGCTCGGGGAATTCAATTTCTAATTTGGATATAAGTTCGAAACCAGAATTAGTATTTTTAGCTTGCGGTAATAATAATATTGAAAATCTTAACTTAAGTCAAAATGCTTTACTTAACAATTTAAACTGTGCTGCAAATCAACTTTCAAGCCTTGATTTGACTGAAAATAAAGAGCTTATTTATGTAAATTGTGATTCAAACTCTAATCTAACAGAACTTGATATTACTGGGCTTGACAAACTATATTCGCTTAAAGCTAACGACTGTAACCTGTCATCACTTAATATTACTACTAATACAGGATTGGAATTTTTTTATGCCTCTGGTAATTCTATTAGTACGCTGGATTATTCAAATAATTTGAATATAAACGATTTTTACTTTAATGACAATAATTTGCAATCACTAGACTTTTCTAATCATAATTTTCTTGTGCGAATATCATGTTCAAATAATAATTTGCAAACAGCAAATCTTGCAAACGATGCAGATTTTCTTGTTACTTATGTTTGTTTGTCGGGCAACCCAGAACTGGAATGTGTGCAAGTAACTAATATTGCAAATGCGATGGCTCAATGGGATTTTTGTGGAGATATTACTTTTTTAATTTCTACAGATTGCAGTACAAATAATGACATAGAGTTAAGTTCTTCTGGATTATCAATATATCCCAATCCCGCAAAGGATTACATTTATATAAAGCCTGGGCTTCCGGAATTAAGTTTATCTCGCCTTAGCATTATTGATATCACTGGAAAGACTCAAATAAGTAAAATTATTTACCCCAGTTTATCTGAAAGTGAAATTCGAATTGACATCAGCATCTTGCAGGGAGGCATGTATTTTATAATTTTTGGAAATGATGAGAATCAACAGAAGATTAAGTTCATAAAGGAATAAGTTTTACATGCACAATTAAACCTTATTTTTGTTGAAACCTCAATACCTGATATTTAACCTCTGCAATCTAACCTTATTATTTAATGTGTAAAACAAGAATACAGAATTAAAAATTCAGAAGGAATTGCTGTGAGACTGGGCAATGTGATGTTTTATTAATACAATTCCTTATAAATTATGTCTTCTTTTTCTAAAGCCTATTAACAAGATTCTAAAATCGATGTATTTTTCCCACATAAATGCTTGGAGGATATTGTAATAAAAACATATCTTTACTCTGCTGTTGTTTATGCCAATCGTATGTAATTGATTTTCTTGCTGTGAATACAAAATTTAGGGCTTTTACAAGAATATACTGACATAAGACAAACAAGATAATAGAGATTACACCGGAATAGGATACCGTTTGAGAAAAAGAACATCGAAAATAAAACAAATTAATATTGCAAATAAATTATATATAAATTACTTTAGCAGAAAATTACGTTAGAATTACATTTTAAATATATTGTATGACGCACTCGCTCGCTCGGATTTGTAATCCGAGTGTTGCTCTATATTAAATATTTCTTTATTTTTATCAAAAATTCTTAATGGGCGACCGCTATAAAATATTTGATCAACAAGCAGTATATTTCATAACATTAACAATTGTTGAATGGATTGATATTTTCACAAGGAAAGAACAGAAATTAATGATTGTTGACTCATTACGTTATTGTCAAAAGGAAAAAGGTTTAGTAATTTACGGCTGGTGTTTAATGCCGAGCCATTTACATCTAATTTGTAACATAACATCAGAAATAGGAATGTCGGGATTCTTGCGTGATTTTAAAAAATTCACTTCAAAACAAGTCGTTAAGTTAGTTATCGAAACACCAGAAAGTCGTCGAGAATGGATTTTGAAGCAATTTGAAAATGCCTGTAAAAATCTAGAACGCGATCAGAAATATAAAGTCTGGCAAGATGGTAATCAAGCAAACCTTTAGCTCACGAGCTCCGATAAATCGAGATAAATTTTGCGAGTAAAATAATTCTCTCAGCAAACTTTTTTTATCAGAAACTAAAATACATTCATGATAATCCAGTAGAAGATATGTTGGTAGCTAATCCTGAAGATTATATGTTTAGTTCAGCTCGCAATTATGCTGATCTGGATTTTTTGTTAGATGTTGTTGTGGAACCACAGCAATTGATTACAGTAAAGTAAAAAAATGAGTATATTGTGTTTAGATAATAATAAATTAGTAATTTTGGGATTATTCAGACACTCGGATTACAAATCCGAGCGAGCGGGGGGAAAAAGATGGAGTTGTCAAAACATATACACACAACAATGCGTTTACGGCAAATTATTAGTTTATAAATATAGAGAAGCTTATTTTATTATAATAGAAATATTCAAATTTGTAGAATGAGCTTTTCTTAATATTATTACTTTATGATGAAATTGATTTTCGTTTTTCTTATTGCTTTTAGCAGTTTATGTGTTGCACAAAATAGCAATGTAGATTTGTATAAGTACAAAAGCTCTTTTGCAATCCAATTTAACCCTACTGCACAAACGCTTGAGCAACTTATTTGGAGCGAAAGTGCCCCTAAAAATATTGTTTTGGCTACAAGATATTCATATAGACCGTATAAGAATTTTTATTTCGGGCCAGAGTTCTCTTTGTGGCGCAGAAATGTTACCCAAGACTCTCAACTGATTTCCAGAGGAATTCAATATAATTTCGGAGCTTTTGCAAGATATTCGATTAACAAGTTGCCTTTTGTTAAACCGTTTCTTGAATCAAGCCTATATTTTTCACATGTTTATTCTATGATGAATTTTTTTGAGTATTATGAGATAAGATATAATTCTTTTGCAGGGTATATTGCTCCAGGTATTTCATTCTGTTTTGTTAAGAGTAGAATTAATCTAGATATATTATACAAATTTTCTAATAGTGAATTTGTAAATGAAAAAAATCATATAATATCATGGCGACTTGGCTATAACTTTAATTTCAAAAAATGAACAAAACTGTAAAATATCTGATTTTAACAATTCAATTAGCTTTTGCTGTCTCTTGCTTATCGGCACAGCAAACGAATGATACAGTAAAGGCTTTTTATGGATTGTCGCAAAATGATGTATGTATTAGTTGAAAAGTATCCAGCGGTATTAACTGAAAAGTATCCAGTTTCAAGAACAAAAATACAATTATATTTTTACATAATTGTTTAATTTTTGTTCAAGTACTCATCTGCTTTTTAAAAAGCAGATGAGTACTTGGTGCTCTAATTTTCAAGCTTTCTATTTTCACTATTTTCTTATTCATTTTTACTTAATTTGTTTGCGTATTGTAGAGTTTGGTTTTTTCTTTTTTTCTATTTCTTCGACCGTGTAGGTTCACAAATGGTTTTAAAACAACAAAGCCTTTTCCCAATTATCCCTTCGGTAAGTTATAGTTTTAAGTTTTGAGCTGAAGATAATCAGAATGGCAATTGGAATTGATCAATATTGTAATATGTTTATAATTAAGTTTGTATAGACTAAATAATATGGCGGTTAGTATAAATTATGCTATTCAATAAAAAGTCTTCAACCTCCTGATTCTCAAATTCTTAACCCTGTTTTTTTTTTTTTGAAAAACTTGCTGTTTGTATAAACTAATCATTAAATAGTAAACACTATCGTTTGTAATATGAAAATTTAGTTTAGCTTTGCTTTTACAAGATTGTGAAAAAATCTATAAGAAAATTTCTGTTAAATTCGTAAAAAAGAAAGGAGGTATTAGGCAAGAAAAAGATTAGCATGATATGCTTTACAATTGTGTATTAACTTGGGTAGTTGTAAAGTATAAGAACAACAATTTTTTAAGTGGTAAAAAAAGACAACACAGCCTCTACGAAAAGATCTGTGTTGCCCGAAACGTTTAACCCAGAGTACGCAATAGAAAATCTATTACGTCTTTAAATCCCTGTGAAATCAAACTCTACGTTGGATTTAATTCGATAATCGTACCAACGGGTACGCTTATCTCATGAAATCCTTGATTTCTTTGGGCTTTA
>JBBQCZ010000049.1:0-23498 GCA_038319215.1 Bacteroidales bacterium
AACAGCAATTTGGGAAAAACTAATAAGCTCAAATAGAAATGCTATGTTCATTGAAAACCAAATTTCAAGAATAAAATCGATTACGTCGAAGGAAATTAGAGATTTATCAATCCGCTTTTTAAACTCAAATGGTTTTCATACCGTTGTTGCTGGGAAAATGTAGGAATATCTGTAAATAAAAACTAAACTTAATGCAAAAAATAGTCATTTTATACACATTGTATAAATTAAACAGCTAATTGTTAACAAACATGCCGATTTGTTAACATCTTTTTATGCCCATATGTCGCTGATTATCAACACATTACAAACAGGGTTACGTTTTTTTAAACTTTTTTTACTTTTATTTGTTTCAATTAAAAAGTATTTTGTATATTTGTATCATAATTAAAAAGAATCTAAATGAAAAAATTATCTGTTTTAATCATGTTTTTGTTTGCAACCGGCTTCTATATGATGGCTCAGCAACCAGAACCAGGTTTATTATGCAGTGTTGACAACATAAAGATTAACGACAACGATAAAGACACTAAAACACAAACCACAAAATCTTTCGAAGTAACAGCTAATCCAGTTAACGAAAGTGTAAGTGTTGTGTTTAATGTTAATGCCAACATTGAAAGTGTGAAAATGATTAACAACAACTCTTCAGTAGTATTTGAAGCAGGAAAATCAAGAGGTGCTGCTGGTTCAACACTCGAAATTCCTGTTGAAGATATGGAAGCTGGTACTTACTTCGTTCGCGTTCAAACAGAAAAAGGAGTTCAAGTACAAAGAATCATTATTTCTAAGTAAAACATACTATCTCAAATATAAGGACAGTTTAGGCTGTCCTTTTTTTTTGTAAAAAGTTATGCTTTTTTAAGCTACATATCAATTGAGGGCTTTAGCCCTCAGTGAAGCTAAAACAAAAAAAACACAAAATCCCACGAAGGGATTGTCAGCTATTCCCTCTTTTTTTTTACTTTGTGTTCACTTTGTGGTTTTTTTTCTTTGTGTCCTTTGTGGTTTATTTTCTTTGTGAACTTTGCGGTTTATTTTCTCTGTGTCCACTTCTCCGCCAGTTGGCGGATCAGCGCAACGCTTTGTGGTTTTTCCTTTGCGTCCTCTGTGGTTCTCTTTGCGTCCTCTGTGGTGCTTTTTTTAGTACAACAATGAATTCACATCCATCCTCACAAAATTACACTCACAAAATTATTTGGTTTGCATCATTCAAAATTTTAAATTTACATTTTATTCATAGTCTGGTTTACACACTAAGAAAAACATTAACTAATCAGAAAAAAACGAATGTATAATGTCGCAAAATATATTACCGAAGAAAGACAGGCAAAGCTAAAAGGAGGATTATATCACAAAACTCAGGTAAATCTTGCTTATAACTCAAACCGTATCGAAGGTAGCAAACTTACAGAGGAACAGACTCGCTACATTTTCGAAACCCGCACTATAGGATTTAAAGATCAGGAAGCCGTCCCAATTGATGATATTATTGAAACTTCTAATCATTTTATTGCTTTTGATTATTTAATTGACACTCTAAACTTAACTATAAACAATCAGATTATTAAAGAATTTCACAAGATCCTTAAAACCGGAACCTTTGATTCGACAACAGGATGGTTTAAAGTTGGAGATTGGAAAAAATTACCAAATGAAGTTGGCGGTAAAGAAACAACTCATCCACAAAATGTTGAAACTGAAATGAATTTACTAATGAAACAATACAATACTAAAACTAAAATTTGTTTTGAGGATATTGTTGAATTTCACTATCAGTTCGAAAAAATTCATCCTTTTCAGGATGGCAATGGCAGAGTTGGCAGATTGATAATGTTCAGAGAATGTTTAAAAAACAACATAACTTCTTTTATTATTGATAATGACCACAAACAATTCTACATCAGAGGTTTACGTGAATTTGAAAATGTGAGAGAAAATCTTACCGACACTTGCCTTTCGGCTCAGGATACCTATAAAAAATGGGTTGACTATTTTTATGGTGATGTCGAAAAACAATAACTCAGGTTATAAAAGTACAAAACATTTCGATTAACATAGATGTTGAAGCCACAGACACCTTACACAATTGATTATCAATTACTTACAAAACTATTTATCAACATTCTATAAAATTTATCGATATTAAAGCTCAATTTGATTTCTATATTTTGTAAATTTGTCACGAATTTTAACTCATCAATTAATGAAAAAGATAATAATGCTCATTTCTACACTGTCATTTATTACGACAATGTACTCACAAAGTGAAATAATAAATAACGGAATTATTACGATGTGGGAAGGTGGAGATGAAGATATTTATTATAACTGTAACGATTTTAATGAACATAATTTCGGCACTTTAACTTCGACTAACAGTCTTTATTTAAAATCTGGTCAGATTATCGTATCAAAAGAAACCTCGGTTGGAGACATAATTGACTGTGATATGTATTATAGAATTTATAAAGATGGCGAAACTCCTGGCGAATTTGTCAATGTAAATCTATTATGGCATTCGGAGTGGGTCGAAACAGTAGGCTGGACAAATCAAATGTGGTGGAATGATTCTCCTGATGAAACAAATCTAGATTTACTCTCAGGAATAAGCTCAGGAACTTATAATTTTGAAGTTTATTTTTCGGCCGAAAATGCAGGTTCTACAATATTATATTTAAACAATGCTACATTTAATTACATCGCGCAATTTACATACTCAGAAACAACTGAAGTTGCAAAATCTATTGGGTCTGCTAATTCAGTTTCTTTTGAAATTTTTCCAAATCCATCAAATGAAGTAATTAATTTACAATTCAATTCGGCAACAAATATCGAAAGTATTAAAATGTTCAACAATCAATCTTCGTTGGTGTACGACAGTGGACGTTCACGCGGGGTTTCTGGAACACCAGTCGAAATCTCTATCGAAGACATGGAAGCCGGAACATACTTCATCAGAGTTCAAACCGAAAAAGGAATTTCTGTTCAGAGGGTTGTAATAGCGAAATAAAATAGCTACTCCAAAAATTCATACATATTGAGTTTATTTACAACAGTGAACTCAGAATCTAAATAATTATCCTTAAAGGCTGTTGGAATTTTAGCGGATTTGTCGCCCCATTTGAATTCGAAAGCAAAAATACGGCCATCGACCTCTTCTATCAAGTCAATTTCTTGCTGGTCGTAAGTTCTCCAAAAATAAAAATTTGAAAATGTCTGATTATATTGCTGCTTCTTCAGTCTCTCGGAAATGCAATAGTTTTCCCAAAGTTTTCCCATATCAGATCTTGTTTCAGGCATATTGAAATTCGAAATAACTGCGTTTCGTATGCCGTTATCCCAAAAATAAAACCTTGGAGATTTAGAAATTTCTTTCCTTAAATTACGACTAAACCCCGACAAACTGAAAATAACAAAAGCTTTTTCAAGAATTTCAAGATAACGTTTTACTGTCTTAACGGTAGTGCTTAATGATCTCGCCAACTCATTGTACGAAACATCATTTCCGATTTGGAATGCAATCAACTTTAGCAAATCCATTACAAACATACTATCTTTAAGATTATCTAAAGCAAGAACATCTTTTAATAAATACCCGTTCTTCAAATTTTCAAGAATATGCCTTTTTTCTTTAACACTTTCTTCAAGAAAAACTTGTGGGTAGCTACCATAAATTATATTTATCGGTAGTTGTTGTAATGCAGTAATATAATTATCAGAAATCTCAGAAAACGAGAATGGATAAAGATAAAAAAACCTAGAACGACCAGTTAACGGAGCTCCTACCTTGTTACGAAGATCAAAAGATGCAGAGCCCGTTGCAAAAATCGCTAAATCAGGAACTGAATCAATAAGCAATTTCAGATTTTTTCCAATATCAGGTATATTCTGGGCTTCATCAATAAAAAGATAATCATAATTTGCCACAAGACTTTTAAGCACACTCTGTTTCCCTGACGAAAGCACTTCCATTACTTCAAAATCTTCACCGTTCAACACTAATACTTTTTTATCCTTTAAACTATCAACAATTTTATGCATTAAAAATGTTTTCCCAGTTCTTCTTGCACCAAATAAAATAGTTACATTTCCGGGTTTCAAATTTCTCAACAACTCAGTAGTTATATTTCTTGCAATCATAATTACAATTCTTTTATGCAAATTTAACAAAATAAATAACACCAGTCCACAAATTTAGCTAAATTTATCTACCATGGTCAACAAATTTAGCTAAATTTATCTACCATGGTCAACAAATTCGGGGAATTCAATCTGTAATTCCCAACTTACACTCAAATTTTTTGTGCTTTTGTCATATTCAACAACTATCTCCACCACATTTTTTATAAGTACAAATACTCATTCTCACCAAGTAATTCTACCATAAAAATACAGTATTTACAGTCTTTTATACCATATAATTACCATGTAATTTTGAGCAAACAAAATTTAAGAATGACTGGTTATTACGATTTACTAATGCAAGACGTACGATTTCGTGAAGGATTAACAGCCTGCATGAATTGTGGAGTATGCACTGCAATATGTCCAGCAGCCGAGTTTTACAAATACGACCCTCGACAAATCTGCAATATTGTGCAAACTCACGACGATGAAAAAATTGAAGAATTACTCAGAAGTGAGACTCTTTGGTACTGTGGTCAATGCATGTCATGCAAAACCCGTTGTCCGCGAGGAAATGTACCAGCCTTAATAATTTCGGTTCTTAGAAAAGTTTCGCAGGAACTTGGATACTTTACCGATAGCGAAAAAGGTCGTCAGCAATATGCATTAAAAAAAGCTATTGGTGAAAATATTTTAAAAACAGGCTATTGCGTACATGTAGATATTGTAAATCCGAAATTGCATCCAGAACAAGGCCCTGTATGGAAATGGTATTATGACAATGTAGAAGATGTTGCCGATAGAATGGGGGCAAATTATAACAAATACGGTCCTGGCGCATTACGCAAAATCCCCGAAGAAAACCTTGAAGAAGTACGAAAAATATTTGAAGTAACTGGAGGCAATGACTTTTATGCAAGTATTGAGAAATTCTCAAAAGCAAAATCAAAAGAAATGAAAATTGACTTTGATGATAATGATTCTAACAATGAATACTTCTTTCACACATACATCGAAAACTCAAATAATCATCAGAAATAAGTAAAAATGACAGAGAAAAAACATTTTTGGAACGAATATCAAAAGGAAATTGCTGATGATAATTATTTTTACGAACGTAGTTGTATTCGTCAGTCTTTTTTCCCAGGATCAGAAACAACATTTTTAAAAATTTTGCGTGATGAGCTTGGCAAAAATGTAATGGATGATCCAAACTTACACACTTGCACAGGAATTGGTTATCATTCAGATGTTGTTCAATTGGATACAACTATGACAGTGTGTGCAAGGATTTTTTCTGTAATGAATGATGCAGGATTTAAAAATTATGTTCCTTCTTGTGTAACTTCTTTTGGAATATTTAATGAGGTGGTTGAAACATGGGAGCACTTTCCTGAAGAGCGTACTAAAACAGAAAGATTTTTAAAAGAAGCCACAGGTCGCGAATTCAACATACCTGAAAACATCGCTCATCCATCTGATATAATCTATAAATTCAGAAATGAATTAAAAGAAAAAATGAAATATCAGCTGATTAACCGACACACTGGAAAACCATTAAAAGTTGTCGAACATATCGGATGTCATTATGGTAAGATTTTTTCAAAACATGCAATAGGCGGAGCAGAATTCCCACAAGTATTGGCAGGAATGATAGAAGCCTGGGGTGGCGAAGTGGTAGATTATCCTGAGCGCAGACATTGCTGTGGCTTTGGTTTTCGCCAGTATCTTGTGATGGCAAACAGAGGTTACTCTATAGCTAATTCAAAGAAGAAATTTGAATCAATGAAACCATACAAGCCAGATTTTATTGTCGCTAACTGTCCTGGTTGTGCTATGTTTATGGATAGATGGCAATATACAATTGCTGAGATGGAAGGCATAACCTATGATGATAATAAAATGGGGATTCCTGTTTTAACATACGAGGAAATGGCAGGAATGCTCTTGGGCTACAATCCATGGGACCTTGGCTTTCAAATTCACCAGGTTCAGGTTGAACAACTTCTTGATAAAATAGGGATACCTTATAATCCAGAGGATAAATTTATTGGTAAATCCGGAAAAAATATCGGCACTCCCGAAAAACCAGAAAATCTAATAGTTGATTATGGAAAATAAAAGCGTTTTAATTATTGGTGGAGGTCCTGCAGGACTAGAGGCTGCATATAATCTAGCTATAAATGGCTATAAAGCTATAATATTAGAAAAGGAGAATGAAATTGGTGGAAACATTAAAAAATGGGTGAAGCTTTTCCCAGATTTTGGTGATGCCGCAGAAGTTAGAAAAATATTTACCGAAAAAGTAAAACATGGTAACATCGAAATTCATACAGATGTAGAAATCTCAAAATTATATAGCGAGAACAACAAATGGTTTGCAAAAAATGGTAGCGAAGTTACATATTCGGCTGATGCAGCTCTTATGGCAACAGGCTTTGAGGCTTTCGATGCAAGAAGAAAAGAAGAACTTGGATATGGAATTTACGACAATGTAATTACTTCCATCGATTTTGAGGAAATGTATAAGACTGGCGAAATTCTCACTGCCCAAGGTACAATTCCAAAAAGAATAGCATTTTTAAACTGTGTGGGTAGTCGTGACGAAAAAGTGGGAAACCATTATTGCTCACGTGTTTGTTGCATAAACGCTGTTAAGCAAGCTACCGAATTCAAAGAACTTGTTCCCGATGCCGAAGCATATTGTTTTTATATGGATATGAGAATGGCTGGTCAGTTTTACGAAGAGCTTTATCGTAAATCTCAAGAAAAACACAATGTCAATTATATAAGAGGAAGAATTTCTGAAGCTGCTGCAACAATTGATAAGCGAATTCAAATCAAGGCAGAGGACACGCTATCTGCACTACCAATGAAAATGACAGTTGACATTTTAGTATTAATGGTAGGAATAGAATCATCAGCATCTACAACAGAACTAAGCAGACAAAATGACATTGTTGGAGAATATGGATTCGCCAAGAGTTTGGGATTATACACATCTGATAATTTAACAAAAAAAGCTGGATTATTCTTGGCTGGCTCTTGCAAAAGACCTCTAACATTACCCGAAACTGTTGCCGATGCTAGATCTGCTGCTGTTCAAATTTTAAATTATTTAAAACTGAACTAATGAAAAACTGGGGATTCAAAATATCAAAACCTAGATCAATTGATTTTGATACTGCCGATTTAGCAGAATATTCAAAGTTAGTCGAAAAAGTGCCTTCTGCAAAAAGATGCCTTATGTGCGGTGCATGTACGGCAACTTGCTCGGCTGGAAATCATACAAATTTCAATTTCAGATTTTCACATTTAATGTATCGTCGCGGTCAGTTTGAAGGATTAGCAGAAGAACTCGACAAATGTATGCTTTGTGGAAAATGCAAAATGGTTTGTCCTAGAGGTGTTAACACCAGAGCCATTATATATAATATGAGAATATTTTTGAATGATATGAATTATAAAAATATTGAATCATGAATTTCCATCCGTTTATATTACCTTTTTCTGCGGGAGCAATATTTTTGTTTGCTGTAATAATTTACAAATTTGCAAAATGGTTTCGGAATCTTGACCGAAAACAATTGTACTTTGTAAATAAAAACTTCTTTAGTTTTAAAACTATCGAAGCTATTGGAGAAACTTTCCGCGAAGCTTTACTACACAGAAATATTTATAAGAAAAATCCATTGCTGGGATACATGCACATGAGCTTAGCATTTGGTTGGTTTTTACTTATTGTAGTTGGCAAAACCGAATCATCATTTTATGCAGGTACATTTTTCGAGGAACCATGGCTTGCAATATTCTTTAAATATTTCGCGAAAGAGCAACATAGTTATTTTATGGCTGCTGAGTTTTCATTTGTAATGGACTTATTACTACTTATTGTGCTTAGTGGAGTAGCTTTGGCATTAACAAAAAGACTGAGGTCAAGTTTTCTCGGCATGAAGAAAGCTACAAAACACAGCAAATTTGATCGAATTGCATTGGCTTCACTTTGGTGGATTTTCCCGCTACGCCTACTTGCCGAAAGTACAACTGCAGCTGTTGCCGGAAATGGAGATTTTTTAACAGGAACTGTAGGTAATTTATTATCAGGCTTACCTGTTGCAGCTCTCGAGTTACCAATGTGGTGGGCTTATTCGATTATGTTATGTGCATTTTTTGTCAGTTTACCATTTTCGAGATACATGCACATCCCTACCGAAGTTGCTTTAATATTTTTACGTAAATGGGGCGCAACTGCCGGTGAGCAATATTCAGGAATGACAGATGTAGAGTTAAATGCATGTTCACGTTGCGGAATTTGCATCGATGCTTGTCAATTAAACTTTGCTGCAGATATTAATCACGTACAATCAGTTTACTTTATTCGCGACACACGATATAATAATTTAACAGACGAAGTAGCCAACAATTGTCTTATGTGTGGCAGATGCGTTGAAGCTTGTCCTGTAGGATTAGAATTAACTCTTATCCGTCAGCAATTAAGAAACAAAGCCGAGGTTCCTGGAAAGCATTACTTCGATTATAGTAAAGCTGAGGAATTTAAAAATAAAAAAACAGATGTTGTCTATTTTGCTGGCTGTATGTCGCATTTAACACCATCGATTATTATTGCTATGAAGAAAATCTTTAACGAAGCCAGCGAAAATTTCTGGTTTATGGACGAAGAAAACGGAATGTGTTGTGGTCGTCCTATGCGTCAGCAAGGTTTTGTTCAGCAATCAAAAGACCTAATTAGCAAAAACATGCGACTTATTGCATCATCAGGTGCAAAAATGATGGTTACCTCCTGCCCTATTTGTTACAAATCATTTACCGAAGAATACGTTTTAGATATTCCAGTTTTACATCATAGCGAATACATAAAAATGCTACTCGACAAAAAGCGAATATCTGTTAAAAAGACTGAGTTGAGCATGGTTTTTCACGATCCATGTGAACTGGGAAGAGGTTCTGGAATTTATGAACAACCTAGAGATGTCCTAAAACAAACTGGCGACCTTAAATCTTGCGAATTTGAAAAAGAAAACGCACTTTGCTGTGGAGGAAGCTTGTCAAATGCAGTAATCGAACTAAGTACTCAGACGAAGATTAGAGATCATGCTCTTGAGGTTCTTACAAAATCAAATCCTGACATATTAGCAACAGCTTGTCCACTGTGTAAAAAATCTTTTATACATGGAAATAAAGCAAAAGTTATGGATATAGCAGAAATTGTCGCAGATTGTTTAAATTTGCAGAATCAAAAAGACAATAAAAAGTTGCAAAATAAAACAGAAATAATAGAAATAACATAATTAAAAACAATAAAAAAAACTATCATGGTAGATATTTTTGACAGACTTAAAGACGCATTGGGACCACTAGGTCAGTATCAGCAAAAAGCTGAAGGTTATTTTATGTTTCCTGAACTTGAAGGTGAAATAAATCCAAGAATGACATTTCGTGGCAAAACTGTTTTAAACTGGAGTTTAAACAATTATCTCGGTTTGGCAAACCATCCTGAAGTTAGAAAAGCTGACGCGGATGCAGCTGCTCAATTTGGTATGGCTTATCCAATGGGTGCAAGAATGATGTCTGGCCAAACCAAATATCATGCAGAGCTTGAAACAAAACTAGCTTCTTTTGTAAAAAGAGAATCTGCATATCTTCTTAATTTTGGATATCAAGGAATGGTTTCTATAATCGATTCATTGGTTACAAGAAAAGATGTAATCGTTTATGATTCAGAATCTCACGCTTGTATTATGGATGGTATTTTCCTCCACAAATCAAAGGGTGGTAAGAGTTTTGTATTTCCTCATAACGACATCGAGCGTTGTGCTAAAATGCTAAAATTTGCAACAAAAAATGCTGAAGAAAATGGTGGTGGTGTATTAGTAATCACAGAAGGCGTTTTTGGAATGGCTGGCGACTTAGGTAATTTGCCAGAAATCGTTAAACTAAAAAAAGATTTCAATTTCAGATTAATGATTGATGATGCTCACGGATTTGGTACTATGGGAAAAACTGGTGCTGGAACTGACGAACATTTTGATGTACAAAAAGATGTTGACATTTATTTCTCGACTTTTGCAAAAGCAATGGCAGGAATTGGTGCATTTGTAGCAGCAGATAAATTTGTTGTTGACTCTTTAAAATATAATATGCGTTCGCAGATTTTTGCAAAATCATTACCAATGCCTATGGTAATTGGAGCTTTAAAGCGTTTAGACATGTTGCAAAACCAGCCAGAGCACAAAAACAACCTCTGGAAAATTGCTAATGCATTGCAAAAAGGACTAAGAGAAAATGGCTTCGATATCGGAAATACACAATCACCAGTAACTCCTGTCTATTTTAGCGGTTCTGTTCCAGAAGGTACAAATGTTGTGATAGATTTAAGAGAAAACCATAATATTTTCTGCTCAATTGTAGTTTATCCTGTTATTCCAAAAGATGTATTAATGCTTAGAGTAATTCCGACTGCTGTTCATACTTTGGAAGATGTAAATGAAACAATTGAAGTTTTCAAAAAAATTAAAATTAATTTAGCAGCCGGCAAATACAATACAGCCGAAATGCAGTCAATGAAAATTGGATAATATTAATTTTCATTATCATAAATTACAAATGATGATGAAAATATTTATACTGGAACGGAGAGTTGTCTTTAACGAATAACAACTGCTTCGTTCCTTAAATTTAAAAATATAGACATGAAAGAGAACAAATATTATTTAAAATGCGTAAAGTGTGATCATATTACAGTCGATTTTGGAGCATGGTTCGATCAGAATCAAATTTGCCCAGAATGCGGTAGTAAACACTCCGAAGTTTGGTATAATAGCGATTATAAAGAGCTCCCTCTTATTATGAAGGGAAACCCTGAAAGTTTCTGGCAATATTTTTATTACCTACCATTATCGAAAAGAGAAAATATCGTTTCAAGAAACGAAGGAGCGGTGGATCTTCAGCAATGGTGGTTTCTTGAAGATTTTGCAAAACAAGAATATGGTCTAGATATCGAAGTTCAGGTTTATCGAAATGATTTAAATGGTGGAACTGGAACATTTAAAGATGTAGCAGCTTCACTGGCTGCAAGTATTTTTAAAGAAAATGACGTTAAACAATATTGTGTTGCTTCAACAGGAAATACTGCTACTGCATACTCAAGATACTTATCAATTGCAGGAATTAACTGTTCTGTTTTTATTCCAAACAATGCACTTAAGGCTTCTGAAGCCGTAATCAGTGCTTATGGACAAAGAGTTTTTAGAGTTAAAGGAGATTACGCTAAAGCAAAAGAAATTGCTGCTGCATATTCAAAAAAACACAATGTTTTAATTTCTTCAGGGAATATTGATCCAATTCGTGTAGAAGCTAAAAAAACTATGGTTTTCGAATGGTTACGACAAATTGATAGAATGCCTGATGTTTACATTCAAGCTATTAGTGGAGGGACAGGGCCAATCGCTATTGACAAAGGAATTAGAGAAATTAAGTCTGTTTATCCAGATTTAAAAAATCCAAGATTTATTATGGTTCAGCCAGACGGTTGTGATCCAATGGTTCAAGCATGGGAAAAAGCAGTTATTAACGAATTCCCTGAAGGTTACGAAAATGAATATCCAATTATTGATAATCCGCAAACTGAAGTTCCAACTCTGGCTACCGGAAATCCTGCAACATATCCAATTGTTGCAAAATTAGTTAAAGAGTCTGATGGTTCATTTATCAGAATGAAAGAATCAAAATTAGTACCTATTGGTAAACTTATTGCGTATGAACGCAAAGTTATTCTTGGTCCAGCTTCAGCAGTTTGTGTAGCAGGTTTTTTCGAAGCATTGAAAAAAGGTTTAATTAAAAATGGAGAAACGGTACTTCTTAACACTGGCGAAGGCGTTCGACGTGCTCCTGACTTTGTTGACCAAATGATTTACACAACTAAGCACGTGGACAATGTTGACCAATGCGAACCTCATTTAATTGACGATTTTAGAAAACAACTTTGGGAAGACGCTTTGGCAGACTAAAAGGCACACTTCGGCTTTCGCCGCGGCGCACCGAACCTTGCTAGAGGTGAGCTCAACGTGGTACACTGAGCCATTGCCGAAGTGAAGTTAATCAGTGGCCCCAAAGCATGGGATGTGCATTCTGCAAAATATTTATTATTTGAAATTCTATGATAGCAATTGATAACAAAACAATTTGGATAACGGGAGCTTCTTCGGGTATTGGAGAAGCTTGCGCTTACCTTTTTGCGAAAGAAAATGCGAATCTTATTCTTACGGCTCTCGAAGCGGATAAATTGGAGAACGTAAAGCAAAAATGTTTGAGTTTTGGAGGTAAATGTGAAATTCTCCCATACGATTTGTCTGATATTGACGGATTAGAAATTTTAGTTGAGAAAGCCTTAGCATTTTTTGGAAATATTGACATTATGTACAATAATGCTGGCATTAGTCAAAGGGGTTTAGCTGGTGACACTTTATTTTCTGTCGATCGTAAAATAATGGATGTAAATTTCTTTGCTCCAGTTAAAATCACCAAGCTATTATTGCCTAAAATGCTACAAAACGGTGGCGGAACAATTGCTGTCACAACAAGTATTTCTGGAAGATTTGGGTTTCCTCTCCGCTCAGCTTATTCGTCATCCAAACACGCATTATATGGATTTTTCGAGACTCTGCATGCCGAATATTACGACAAAAATATTAGAGTTGTGATTATTTGCCCTGGTAGAGTTCAAACAAATATTTCGTTTTATGCTCTCGAAAAAGATGGGAAACAGCATTCAAAACTAGATGCCGGTCAGGCAGGTGGAATAACTACCGAAGCTGCTGCAAAAAAAATAGTTAATGCAATAAAAAAACAAAAACCAGAAGTTCTGGTTGGAAGCAAGGAATTACTTATGGTTTACATTAAGAGATTTTTCCCTAATTTATCGAGAAAAATGGTTCGTAAAATTAAACCCGAGTAAATGGGGAATAGTAAGTGGGAAGTAAGAAGTAAGAGGTAAGAAGTAAGAAGTGGGAAGTAAGAGGTAAGAAGTAAGAGGTAAGAGGTAAGAAGTGGGAAGTAAGAAGTAAGAGGTAAGAAGTAAGAGGTAAGAAGTAAGAGGTAAGAAGTAAGAGGTAAGAAGTAAGAGGTAAGAGGTGAACTGATGAATCCCGATAAAATCCCGAACCTTTGGTTCTAGGATCCTCGGGAAAAACGGGACAGAAATTTCTGTATTTTATCGCTTTCTTAAAACAAGATTTCTAGAAATTTCTTGTTTTAACGAGGATCTTTAGAACCCTCGCTCGCGGGGCTCGAAGAATTACATCCGACCAAAAGGCGGATTTTATTCTTCGGGACCGCAGAACCGATGAACAAATAAACTAATAAATGATGGAAAATTACATAATTAGTGGAGTACAACAAATAGGAATTGGAGTAGAAAAATTTGAAGAAGCTTGGAAATACTATATTGAAGTATTTAATATGGATTGTCGTATTCTCGAAGATGATACCGTTGCAGAATTAATGCTCCCATACACAGGAAATAGCGCACAAAAGCGACATGCGTGCATTGCAATAAACATGCAAGGTGGTGGCGGATTTGAAATTTGGCAATATTCAAATCGAAAACCCAAAACAATTGATTTCGATATTCATTTGGGTGATTTTGGTGTTCTAGCTGCAAAAATAAAAAGCAGAAATGTAAATCTAACATATGAGGAATTTAAAAGAAATCCAAAAATTGAAATTCTCGGTGGCTTAAATAAAGCAATTGATGGAAACTATACTTTTTTCATGAAAGATCCTTATGGAAATATCTTTCAAATAGTACACGACGATTACATTTTAAGAGATGAAGGAAGAACTTCTGGCGGACCAGTTGGTGCAATGATCGGAGTTTCAGACATTGAGAAATCATTAACTGTTTACCGTGACATTTTGGGATACGATAAAGTTATTGCAGACGAGACAGGAACATTTGAGGATATTTCGGCTTTAAATTCTGGCACACAGAGATTTCGCAGAATCTTACTCACTCATTCAGAACCTCGTAAAGGAAGCTTCAGCAAATTGTTTGGTCCTTCGTATGTTGAGTTAATTCAAGCACTTGAAAGAACACCACGAAAAATTTACGAAGGACGTTTCTGGGGCGACCCTGGATTTATCCAAATTTGTTTCGACATCAGAAACATGGACGGATTACGTCAGAAATGTGAAAGTCTTGGATTCCCATTTACAGTTGATAGCTCAGTAAAACACAATGATCTTAATTCATTCGACATGGGAGAAGCAGCAGGGCATTTTACCTACATCGAAGATCCAGACGGCAATCTTATCGAATTTGTTGAGACTCACAAAATACCATTGCTAAAAAAACTTGGTTTATACATAAATTTACGCAAACGCGATCCAGAAAAATCACTACCACTGTGGATGCTAAAAGCTTTGAGATTCGGACGAGTTAAGGCGGAAAGTTTGTAAATAAAAAAACACAGGCTAGAAAAACATTCAAAATGGCTCTCTCTGTACTAATTACTATAGTCAGAGAGAGCTATTTCGTGTTGTATTACACTTTCTAAAAATGAAATACCAATATAATCACATTTTGCTGTCATTGCAATAAAGATGTATATTGTACTTCCATATCAAATGTTGATATCAAAATAAAAAGAACAAAATTACTTCCAGATTAAATATTTGAGTATATTTGGAAATAATTTTCGCCTTAAATTAACATTTGAACAATAAACTTATTAAAATTACTGCTGTAATTCCGGCCTTTAATGAAGCGACCAGAATTCAAGAGGTCATTGATAAAACAAGAGATTTTGTCGATGAGATTATTGTTGTAAACGATTGTTCTGTGGACAAAACATCAGAAATTGCAAAAAAAGCTGGAGCAATAGTAATTGATTTACCTAAAAATAAAGGAGCAGGTTTTGCAACACGCGTTGGGTGCGATAAAGCAGTAGAAAACAAGGCAGACCTAATAATAACTCTTGATGCAGATGGACAACATTGTGCAAAAGATATCCCTGATCTAGTTACTGAGATTAATAATGGAAAATATGAAATTGTCTTTGGCTATCGAATAAAAGATAAATCTATGCCCCTAATTAAAAAAGCAGGTAACAGTTTGCTTGCATTTTTAGCTCTTATTCTTTTTAGAGTAAAACTAAAAGATGCTTTAACAGGCTTTCATGTATTTACGGCAGAAGCATACCCCAAAATAAGATGGGAATCAGAAAGATATGGATTTATTTTAGAATATGTTTATAGCGTTTATAAAAACAAATTAAAATATACAGAAATCAAAATTAAAACTATTTATATTGATAAGAATCAAGGAATGGGAATAAAGGATGGCATTAAATCAATCTTTTTACTATTTATGTGGAGATTAAATATTCCCAGAAAAGTAATAACATTTTTCAACCTAAACTAACAATACAATGTGCGGAATTTTAGGTTTTTATAATTTTACAGAAAGAGATTTTAGCTCAAATATTGAAATATTCAATACTCTAATGAAGGAATCCTATTCCCGAGGAAAAGAAGCATCAGGGATTGCTATTGCAGACGATGACAAAAACATTCACATAATAAAATCTGATCTTGACGGAAAAAAATTACTAAAATCACTAGAATTCCAAAATTTAAAAAATTCACTGAGCAAAAAGAAAATAATATCGGCTATTGGTCATTCTAGAATAGCAACAAATGGATTGCAACTCGACCACAATAATAATCAACCAGTTATTTCGGAAGACAATAGAATTATGGTTGTCCACAACGGAATTATTGCAAATGCTGCTAAATTATGGGAAACATGCAATTTTAGCACTCAACTACCAGAACTCGACACAATAGCACTAACAGAGTATTATAGACAACTTCTAAACACATACAGCAAAACTACGGCTCTATCCAAAATGTTTTCTGATATCGAAGGTTCGGCAAGTTTAGCAATTTATGATTCTGTTGATAATAGCTTTATTCTTACAACTAACACTGGCTCGTTATACTATGTTTATGACGAAAAAGATGATAGACTATTTTTCGCTTCAGAAAAAATATTTTTCAATAAAGTTTTAAAAAGAATATCCTGTGTTCTAAATGATGTAAAACAAGTTAAACCATTAACGGCAGTAATAATCGAAAACTTTCAACTAAATATTATTGAGCTAGACACAGAAATTGATTTTCAACCTGAACTTAAAATAGACAACAACACAGAACAGAATAAATATAATACAATAAATTACAGTGCACCAGGACCAAAATCGAAAGCTACAGAGCTTTATACATTCAATAATGATATTTCAAAACTTCGAAATCACGATTTTGATTATGAAAAAATAAATAAAATTCAACGATGCACAAAGTGCATTTTACCCGTAACCACGCCATTTATAAAGTTCGACGAGCAAGGAGTTTGCAACTATTGTCATGAACAAAAACCAATTAAGCAAAAAGGATTTGAAGCCTTGCTCGAAATTGCAGACAAATATCGTAAAAACAATGGAGAACCAGATTGCTTAGCTGGATTTAGTGGAGGAAAAGACAGCGCTTATGGGCTGCATTTTTTAAAAAAAGAACTTGGTTTAAAACCATTGGCATATTCTTACGACTGGGGTATGATAACAGATATCGGTCGTCGAAATCAGGCTCGCATTTTGGCAAAGTTAGGAGTTGAGCACATAATGGTTTCGGCAAATATTACAATGAAAAGGATGCATATTCGTCAAAATATCTTGGCTTGGCTCAAAGATCCACATCCGGGAATTATAACGCTATTTATGCAAGGCGATAAACAATGCGAAAGATATGCTGACCAATTAAAGAAAAAGTATAATCTCGACTTAATGTTTTTCTTTAGAGGTAACGAATTGGAAATAGACGAATTTAAAACTGGATATTGTGGTGTTAAAGATGCTGACCCAGGCGGAGTTATTCATCACCTAGAGCCTTTAAAAAAAGTAAAATTACTAAGTTTTTTTGCAAGCCGATACATTAGAAACATTTCTTTAATCAACTCATCAATAGCAGAAACTGCAAAAGGATTTTACTCAACTTATGTAAAGCCTCACGACTATGTTTACCTATGGCATTATATCCCTTGGGAAGAAAAAAAGATTCTGGACACTCTTATCCAAGAATTCAATTTTGAATTATCTCCCGAAACAACACAAACTTGGAGAACGGATGACGGTTCTTCAGCATTTTACAACTATATTTATTATTTAGTTCAGGGATTTACAGAAAACGACTCTTTTAGATCTCGTCAAATTCGCGAAGGTTTAATGGATAGACAAACGGCATTGGATATTGTTAATTCAGAAAACAAGCCTAGATATGAAGCGCTTAAATGGTATTTCGATGTTTTAGGACTCGATGGAGACTACGTTTTGGGCGAAATTGATAAAAAAGTAAAACGACTCTATTGATTAATCATAATAAAAATCGAAAGTTCCGAATTACAAATGCTGTTCTAATAACTTCAGCAATAGTTCCGCTATTTCTATTAATTTTCTCTTTTTACTACATTTATAATATAAATATTTATGGAGATTTTTCTTTAAGCATTTATCAAAATGGAAATAATATTTCTAAAGATGTTGAGGTAAAAGGTGTATCTTTCTTTGGACGCGAGCAAACTCTATATTTCAATGAAAGCTTCTCGAATTTAGGCACTTGGCATTTCAAAGAAATAAATATAAAAATCCCCAAAGATATCCAAAGTGGTAAAGAAATAGATTGTATTTTTTCAGATGACAAAGGAAACGCCGTTCAGAAAACGATAGAAATAAAAGAAAACGTTGCAATTATAGATTCAAACCATGAAGAAACTAGTTTTATTAATAAATCAATCTTCATAATTTCTCTTCAATGGTTAAACGCATTGCAAATACAACTTGTTATAGTCTGTTTTGTTATCTTAGCATTATATGCCCTAAGAAAAACAAAATTTGCAATAACCAATTTCAGCTTTTCAGCAAAAGATATTAGAAAACTAAGGTACATAATTTATTTTTTGCTTTTAGTTGCCGGAACAGTTTTAAGGTTTAACAACCCAACCGACACTATTCTCGCTTATGATTATTCTGGACACATATCACCTGCAATAAAGTTTTTTACAAACGGAGGTTTCGACCATCACGAATGGGCATACCCATATCCAACTTTTATTATTGCCATTTTATCAATCTTTAAAGATATTAATGCAGTTTTGTTTATTCAACATATTTTATCCCTTTTTTCAATTTCTGCATTTATTATTTATATTGAAAATTATCATAAAAAAAATCATAAAAATCTAACATTTCAAGTATTTCTAACAATCTTAGGAACATTTATTTTTGGGATTCTTTATCTAAATGTTAATTTTATTTTTTACGAAAAAACCTTACATCACGAAGGTATGATTATACCTTTTTCTTTGATGCTAATAATTCTTATTATTCAATATTTGAAAACAAAAGACAATCAAAATGGAACAAAGTTTTATATTTTATTAATTTTTGGACTTTTTATTACCAGCCTTGTTCAATACCGATTTACAATTGGAATAATGGTTATTGCCGCCTTTGTATTAGTTCTCGAATTAAAAAAACACTTCAAGACAAGTGCTTCTAAGACCATTATGAGTATAGGTATTTTTGTTGTTCTTTATCTGACAGTATTTTTACCAGAATACTATCTTAAAGATAAATACGAGAAAATTGCCAGCTCCTTTGCTTACACAGAGTTTGTCTTTTCAAATGCAGAAATTGCAAAAAAAATAATAGAAAAAGGAGATTATGTAGATCAAGAATTCGACACTACGTATTTTTTACCATATATAAATAAAGCGATGTCAAATCCAAATAAAAGCTATTTCCCAAGCTTAAGCTATAATTTCGACTATCTAAAATACCAACTTGTAAAACCAGAACTTGAAATATACATCGCAAAAAAATATTCAAACAACAATTCAACAAAGCTCTCAGCAGAAGATCCTAAATTCTTCGTGAATTACAATAATTATTTTAAAAATTGGGCTATATTAATCATAAAGCACTACCCATTAGAAGTCATAAAAAAAAGCACTAAACAACTCTTAATTGCATTTTTATCGCCAAGCAAAAACTACTTACAACAAAACACATCTTATACAATAACCAATCCTCGAGATTCGACCAATTCCGATCACCAATACAAATATTTAGCAGACAATTTTAATTATAAAGAAGGTAAAACTTCGGAAATTTATTTTCCAGAAGAGAATAAATTTGTGTCAAATTCGGCAGGTATGCTAATAAAGATTTTACTACTTTTTTGTTTTGGTTTTCTAATTTATGATATACGACGAAAAAAGTATTCATTTGTCAGACTTGGCCTTGCGACAATCATTACTTGTACAATTATTACTGTGGCAATTTTACATTGTTTTGATATTCCCAGATATTTAACTACAATTTTACCATTTATATTAATTCTTATTTACCTAACACTTTCTGATTTAGTTTTACAAAAGTCCGACAAATCTAACTCACATTCCAAATCAGAAGTTTCATAGAAAGATATAAAAAATCAATATAATGTGGTAAACATCTGTTAATAGTGTAAATTTTTTTGCTATTTTTGTTCAACTAACAAATAAGATGTGAGTAAGAGGATAATTGTAACAGGTGGAGCAGGTTTTATTGGCAGTAATCTTTGTGATTATTTACTTGCAAACAATCACGAAGTGGTTTGTATTGATAGCTTTGATGACTATTATGATCCACAAATAAAACGAAAAAATCTCTCCAAAGCACTTGCAAATTCAAATTTTACGCTATTAGAATCGGACATAAAAGAGATTGACTTTATTTCGGATAATCTTGACGGAAAGTTCGATGCTATTATTCATCTTGCAGCAAAAGCCGGAGTTAGATATTCACTAAAGCATCCTATAGGCTACGAAGAAAGCAATGTACAAGGAACAAAGAGCATTCTTGATTTAGCAATAAGAAAAAACATATTCCAGTTTGTATTTGCCTCATCATCAAGTATTTATGGCAACTCTCCTGCCCCATTTAAAGAAAGTCATAAAGACTTGCTGCCAATAAGTCCTTATGCTCAAACAAAATTATTTTCCGAAAATACAGGAAAAGAATATTCTGAAAAATATGATATAAATTTTATTCCATTAAGATTTTTTTCAGTGTATGGACCAAGATTGCGGCCAGATTTAGTAATGAATAAAATTGCTGGTAGCATATTTAAAAATGAGAAATTAAAAATATTTGGCGACGGTCTTGCTTCACGTGATTATACTTATGTTGACGATATAATTTCTGGGATAATGAAAGCTGTCGATTATAAAGAATCTAAGTTCGAAACATTTAATTTAGGCAGCGGCAATCCTATTAAACTTACGGAAATAATTTCGATGTTCGAAAAGCAAACAAGCAAAAAAGTAAATATCGAATTTGTGGACTCAATAAAAGGAGAATCAGACATCACTTGGGCAGATAACTCTAAAGCAAAAAGAATGTTAGGGTTTGAACCAAAAACCGATATTAGAGAGGGAATAAAAAACTATTTGGAATGGTATAAAATCAAACTTTAGTACCAATGGAGCACAAACTGATAAGCCCTAAAAACAAAACTAGTCTTCCATCCTATTTAAGGTTGATATGGGATTATCGTTATTTTTCACATTCATTGGCAATTGGCGAGATAAAAAACAAGTACGCCCGAACATTTACAGGATTATTTCTCAGTGTAATACAAACTTTAATTGGACTTGCTGTTTACTGGCTTATTTTTGGAATTGCAATTAAAATAGACACTGGCGATATTCCTTATCCAGTTTTTGCTTTACCAGGAATAATTGTATGGCAGTATTTCTCATATCTTGTTGGGAATAGCAGTGGAGCCTTAACAAATTCCGAGCATCTTATTAATAAACTATATTTTCCACGTATTAATTTAACTTTAGCTAAAGTTTTACCAGGCTTACTAGATTTTGGAAGCGGTTTTTTAGTTTTCGTAGCATTATTTTTAATCTTTGGCGTCAGTTTTTCGTTGTCTTGGCTTGCAATTCCATTAGTAATAATTGTTTTAATTATTTGTGGTCTAGCGCTTGGTTTGTGGACAAGTATTTTATCTCTTTACATTCGCGATTTGAGCCAGATAATAATACAGGTAACTAATTTTTTAATTTTCGTAACACCAGTATTTTACCCTGGCACAATAGTTCCAGCCAATTTCAGATTTGTACTTTATCTTAATCCAGTAGCTGGAGTAATAGAATATTTTAGAGCAATATTATTTGGAGCAGCATTACCTGATAAAGGATATTTAATTGGCTTCGGCATTATTTTAGTTCTATTTATCACAGCGGTTTTGGTTTACAAGCGCATAGAAAAACAAATTACAGATTTATTATGATAAACGAAAAAGCCATAATAATTAAAGGACTATGCAAAGAATACTATAAAAAAGATGCATCGCATGGTGGCTTTTTTGCCAAATTTAAACTAAATAAATCTGGCAAACCATTCTTGGCACTCAATAATATTAACCTTGAAATTAACAAAGGAGAAGTAATTGGAATTATTGGTCCAAACGGGGCAGGAAAAAGTACACTTTTAAAAATTTTGGCAGAAGTAACGCCTCCAACTACTGGTAGTGTTGAAATTTTCGGGAAAGTAGCCTCAATACTAGAAATAGGAATAGGTTTTCAGCCAGAATTGTCGGGATATGAAAATATATTTTTGTCGGGAAAATTATATGGATTAAACAATAAACAGATTTATAAGAAACTAGACGAAATAATAGATTTATTTGGATTTAAAGACTTTATACATTCTGAGGTAAAGCATTATTCATCAGGTATGTATATGAGATTAGCATTTGCCATTATTGTTCACATTGATGCAGACATATATCTTTTTGATGAAATTCTAAGTGTTGGCGATTTCGCCTTCCAGAATAAAGTATTAAAAGTTATTTCTAATCTTAAAGAGAAAAAATCGACAATTTTGATTGTCACACATTCACCGGCAACCATATTAAGCATATCCGATTATTTCATTATTCTAAAAGACAATTGCTTAATTTCAAAGGCTACACCTATTTCGGCACTAACCGAGTATCAAGAGTTAGTTCTATACAACAAATCAAATTTCGAGAAAATACCACAGCATTTTTCGATAAAGGATGAAGAGATAAGCAAAAAAATAAACTTGAAAAAATTATCTGATAATATTCAAGTTGATTTACTCAGTGCAGAAATTTGCAATCTCGAACATTCATCGAATGACGTACTTTTCTCTAATCAAATGATAGAAATTAAATTTTGCTTAAAATACAAAACAAACCAAGCTTTAAGTTTTGGCTTTACAGTCAAGAATTACAACTCGGTAATTATTACACATCACATGTATGTTGCTGACCTTAAATGCGACTCGAATGAGCATACAATCAATTTAGAAACAATTATCCCTCCAAATAAATTTAATAATTTCAATCTAAAAATTGACTTTTTTGTTATTCAAGCAAATGAATTAATTCTTCTTTATCAAAACATACTGCAATTTGATTTAATATCAGCTGATCAAAATATTTATGCACACACACACCAGACTATTGGGTATATGAATATTAATAACTTAAACGATAAAATTACACATATATAAATCTCCATTTATTTATTAAAGATATTCACATTTTTTCAAAATTAATGCATAAAGAAAACCAGAATCACAAATTTTAAAAGAAAAACTGTAACTTTGTGAAAAGTATTATTTTTTGGATTTAAAAATTGATAGCAACAATTAACTTGATAAAAAATAGTGCAATTATTAGTTTAAGTTATTATTCATTTTAAATGGCCCAAATATATGTTCAATTTTCAAAGGGTTAGTAAATCTATAAAAGAGTATAAAAAAATAAATTCTAATAAGAATAAATTTTGCAATGCTCCATTTACAACTCTCACTTTTACTCAAGGTGGTTTCATTCTTCCATGTTATTATAATAAACAAATAAGTTTTGGAAAGTACCATTCTGACATAGACTATTTAAGCCTTTGGCAAAATGCTGCTTTTAAAAAATTGAGACAAAAAATTGATAATAATAAATTGGATTTTGGATGCCAGAATTGCAGGACAGAATTGTTGAAAAAAAATTATCATACTGTTTTTGCTGGAAGGTATGAATACCTTAGCGAATATGCGAACAATAATCAACCCAGTGCATTACATTTTCAAATATCTAATAAATGTAATTTTAAATGCATTATGTGTATGGGCGAAAATAGTTCGTCGGTACGCAAAGATATTGAAAATAAAGACAATTACGAATCTGCTTACGATAGCTCTTTCCCAAAAAGCTTAACTCCT
>JBBQCZ010000050.1:0-23390 GCA_038319215.1 Bacteroidales bacterium
AATTATAATAACCAAGACGATTATACCAATGCCTCCAATCCAGTGAGTTAGACTTCTCCAAAAAAGAATAGACTTGGTTAAAACTTCAATATCTGTTAAAATGCTACTCCCAGTTGTTGTAAAACCGGATACCGATTCAAAAAATGCATCGGTAAAATTGCTCATTGACGATGAAAAAAGATATGGAAGACCTCCAGCCAAACTCATAATAATCCATGCAAAAGCAACAGTAAGATATGCATCTTTTCTGTTTATTTTATCCCTTTCGGTTTTTCCTTTAGTAAAGAATTTCATTGATAGTCCAGAAAAACCAGTTATTAAAGCAGAAAATAAGAATGGATTAATGCTTTCACGATAAATTATGGCAACAATTAAGCAAACCAGCAAGCCAATGGTTAAAATCAGCAAAACATTGCCAATAACCTTAAAAAACAGTTTAAAATTAATTATTCCTTTATACATGTCAAACCTATCGTTAACAAACAATAAGAGGCAATTTTATTAGACTTATCAACATAAACAAATCGCACCTCCACAGTTTATTAGACTCAATTATTACGAACCACAAAATAATCCAACTATTCATAAAGACTTTGTAAGTTTTAACTATCTACGCATAAGGATTTTATAAAGATTTTATTTTTAAAATTATTGTTGACCAATAAAAAAACTAAAACATATTTTAAAATCAATTCTCGTAATGATTGTACAAGTTTTACTTATTGAGGTGCTTCGTTTTTTGAAATAGTAGTGTGATTTTTAAAATAGCAACAATTTACAGATTAAGTTTACTAAATGTGAATGTTTTTTTTGATACTAATTTTCAATAATGTATTTTTGAAAAATAATTTACAAAAAATGGATATAAGGAATCATTTTGAAGAAGCTGTAGAAGTTCTCAAGAATTTTATTTCTGACAAAAGGAATATTGAGCAAATAGAGTTGGCGGGTTCAGTAATTGTTGATTCAATACTGGCAGGAGGTAAAGTTATATCATGTGGCAATGGAGGCTCTATGAGCGATGCAATGCATTTTGCCGAAGAACTAACCGGAAGTTTTCGCGACAAAAGACAAGCGATTCCAGCAATTGCCATCAGCGACCCTACTCATATTACTTGCACAGCAAACGACTTTGGTTTTGATTTCATTTTTTCAAGATATGTAGAGGCTTTGGGCAATAAAAATGATGTTTTACTTGCAATCAGTACCAGCGGAAACTCCAAAAATGTTATTGAGGCAATTAATGCCGCTAAATTAAAAGGTATGAAAGTAATTGCTATGACGGGAAAAGATGGCGGCAAAATCAAGGATATCTGTGACATAGAAATTCGCGTTTCTCATAACGGATACTCAGACAGAATTCAGGAAATTCACATAAAGATAATTCACAGTTTAATAGATTACATAGAAAGAAAGTTAAATAATTAGAGTTCGGAATACTCTAGGCACTCTATTCGCAGCGGCGAATAGACACTTTAGACACTTAAACATGAGAATACATTTCATAGCAATTGGCGGTGCAGCAATGCACAATTTGGCGATAGCACTTTATAAAAAAGGCTATCAGGTAACGGGGTCAGACGATGAGATTTTTGAGCCATCAAGATCACGACTAGATAAATATGGACTTTTGCCTAAAATTTATGGCTGGAATCCAGATGAAATAAACGATAAAATCGATATTATCATTCTTGGAATGCATGCAAGAATCGACAATCCGGAATTGGTAAGAGCAAAAGATCTAAATCTCAAGATTTACTCATATCCAGAGTATTTATTTGAGCAGACAAAAAACAAAAAGCGTATTGTTGTTGGCGGCAGTCATGGCAAGACTACAATTACTTCAATGATTATGCACGTTCTTAAAACCACGGGAATGGGTTACGACTATATGGTTGGAGCCAACATAAAAGGTTTCGACACTATGGTTAATCTTGAAGAAAAAAACGACATTGCTGTTTTTGAAGGTGACGAGTATCTCTCCTCTCCTATCGATTTAACTCCGAAATTTCACTGGTATAAGCCACATGTTGCCATCCTAACCGGAATTGCTTGGGATCATATTAATGTATTTCCGACATTTGATTTTTATGTAGAACAATTTGAAATTTTTATAAAATCGATTCAACCTCAAGGCAAGTTATTCTGGTTTGAGGATGATGAGAATCTTGAAAAAATAAGTAATTCAAACAAAAATATTGAATCCATATCTTACACTACTTACGATTATTATGTAGATGCTGAAGGAAGTATATGTGTTGATTTTGATGGGGAAACATATCATATGAGTGTTTTTGGTGATCATAATATGCAAAACATTAATGCTGCCAGATACGCTTGTCTCGAAGCCGGTGTAGATGAAGCAGACTTTTGGGCCGCAATTGAAAGTTTTGAAGGCGCTGCAAAAAGATTACAACTAATAAAAGAAAAAGACAGATCTTCGTTTTACATTGATTTTGCACATGCTCCATCAAAGCTAAAAGCAACAATTAATGCATTAAAACAAAAGTATTCTGAAAGAAAACTTATCGCATGCATAGAATTACATACTTTCAGCAGTTTGCAAAGTAATTTTATTCCACAATACAAAGATTGCATGCACAAAGCTGATACTGCAATTGTTTATTACAGTCACGAAGTCCTTAAGCACAAACGTTTGCCAGAGCTCAGCGAAGAATTTGTAAAAGAATCTTTTGGTGGAAATGTAATAATTTTTACTGATGCCGAAAAATTACAGCAATATTTAAAGTCTCAGAATTTTGAAAATACAAATCTTTTGATGATGAGCAGTGGCAACTTTAATGGAATTGATTTTGTAAAATTCGCTGATGAAATAATATAATCTCACACTTTTGAATTGTTGGAATGAGAAATTCAAACCCCATTCCTCGTCAAATTAAATTAATTTCACCAAAACCTCATCTTTATAACTACATAATTTACAATGCGAAGTCTTTAAGTTTGCAAATAGAAACAATTAGTTTTCTTCCCTCACATATTTGAATCCACACAACCCACTTTTTGCTTAAGAGATAGGTTATCGGTAATAAAAACACTAGAAATCAGATTTTTATGGTTAGCGTTTCAAAGATTAAGGCACTAAGCAACAGTTATACTATGCCTGTCACATACAAATATTTTCTAAAGCAATAGCGAGATAACGAAAAAACTGTTTTAAACTTTTATATGTTAATTTCTTTTGTGATATTTTCTGATAACTTTTGTTAGTGCACTTGTTTATTTAGAGTATTTTTATAGTCTATATTTTATCAGATAATTTTTATAAGATGCCGGAATTTACTCATTTACACGTTCACTCTCAATACTCCATTTTAGATGGTGCTGCAAGTATTAATGCGCTAATTTCAAAAGCGCAAAAATCAGGAATGACGGCTCTTGCTTTAACCGACCATGGTACGATGTTGGGAATAAAAGAATTCCATTCTCAATGTAAAAAGAAAGGTTTAAAGCCAATTTTAGGATGCGAAGCTTATATTTCCAGAAGAACAATTTATGATAGAACCGAACCTTCCGATAAATCTGGTCATCATCTTGTATTACTTGCAAAAAACATAACAGGCTATCATAATTTAGTTAAAATGATTTCCAAAGCTAATCTCGAAGGGTTTTATCTAAAACCAAGAATAGATAAGAACATGCTACGCGAGTTTAGCGAAGGAATTATTGTTTCATCGGCTTGTTTGGGTGGCGAGGTTCCTAAGCTTATTGCAAATGGGAATATTGAAGAGGCTAGTAAAACCATAGAATGGTATAAAGAGGTTTTTGGCGATGATTTCTATCTTGAAGTAATGTACCATCCCAGCGAAGAAAATCGTCAAAAACAAGAAGTTTCTGAATTGCAAAAGATAGTTAACGAAAAAATATTTGAACTTGGTCCAAAACATGGCGTAAAAATAATTGCAACTAACGACTCTCATTTCGTTAATGAGGAAGACGCTGAAGCTCACGATGTTTTAGTTTGTCTTACTACTAACGCCGATATTGACGACCCAAATAGAATGCGCTATACTAAGCAGGAATGGCTAAAGACTCCAGATGAGATGATGGCTATTTTTGGCGACCACCCCGAAGTGTTGGCAAACACAATGGAAATTGCTGAAAAAGTTGAAGTATTCGAAATTGACAGAGATCCAATTATGCCAGAGTTCCCAATTCCAGAGAGTTTTGGCACTATGGAACTGTGGTGCGAAAAATATACAGAAGAAGAACTGATTAATGAATTTACCGAAAAACGATTTATTGCAATTGGCGGGTATGCTGCTGTACTTAGAATTAAATTTGAAACAGATTATTTGCAATTTTTGGTTGATAAAGGAGCTATCGAGCGATACGGCGAAAACTATTCTAAAGATATTCGAGACCGCCTCGATTTTGAACTGAATACTATCAAAACAATGGGCTTCCCTGGCTACTTCCTTATTGTGCAGGATTTTATAGCAAAAGCTAGAGAAATTGGAGTGTTAGTTGGAAAGGGTCGTGGGTCTGCTGCTGGATCAGCGGTGGCATATTGTACAAAAATTACCGACGTTGACCCAATCGCATTCGATCTGCTGTTCGAACGTTTTCTAAATCCTGACCGTATTTCAATGCCCGACGTAGATATCGACTTCGATGATGATGGACGCGCTCTTGTGGTTGCATATGTAACTCAGAAATACGGAAAAGATAAAGTTGCTCATATTTGCACAATTGGCACGATGAAAGCAAAAGGCTCTCTCAAAGATGTAAGTCGTATTCTTCGAGTTCCTCTGCAACAGGTAAATACACTAACAAAGAAAATTAGTGCAACCGGCTCTCTCGATAATGCATATAACATAATACTCGAAGATCAGAAAAAGCAAGGAAGTCTAGAAAAAGTAATCGCTAGTCTCGATAAAAATATCCTCGCTGCCAAAAAAGAAGATAACGAAAAAGAGGCAACTCTTCTCGAAACAAGAAAGATTATTGCCGAGGAAATGCTTGAAGCAAATAAGAACAATGATAAAACAATGCTTAAAGCTCTTTCTATTGCCTGTACTTTAGAAGGTTCGGTTCGCCAAACTGGTGTACATGCTTGCGGAATGCTCATTGGTCGTGATAAACTCGAAAACAATATTCCTCTAATGAGAACAAAAGAGGAAGGCGGTCTTGCTGCAACACAATATGAAGGTAGTTTCGTCGAATCTATTGGACTTTTAAAGATGGACTTTTTAGGTCTAAGAACTCTTTCAATTATTAAAGAGTGCTTGTCAAACATTAAGCTTTCTCGCAGTCTTGATTTAAATATTGATTCTGTGCCACTTGATGATGTAAAAACCTTAAACGTTTTTAAATTTGGAGCAACAACTTCTATTTTCCAGTTTGAGTCGGAAGGAATGAAATCACATTTGCGCTCATTAAAGCCAAATCATTTCAACGATTTGGTAGCAATGAATGCATTGTATCGACCAGGGCCGATGGAATATATTCCTGATTATGTTCGTAGAAAAAACGGAAAAGAAAAAACTGCTTACGATCATCCAATTATGGAAAGGTATCTGCAAGATACTTATGGCATTACAGTATTTCAAGAACAGGTGATGCTTCAGTCCAGAGCTCTCGCTGGTTTTACAAGAGGAGAATCAGATACTTTGCGTAAGGCAATGGGGAAGAAGGATTTAAAAACAATGGAAAAACTTCATGAGAAGTTTATTGATGGATGTAAAAACAATCCCGAGTTTACAGATGGGTGTACTGCAACAGGCAAAAACCCAGAGGAGCTAATTGAAAAAATATGGAAAGACTGGTCGGCATTTGCAAAATATGCTTTCAACAAGTCGCATTCGGTTTGTTATGCCTACATCGCTTACCAAACAGCATATTTAAAAGCTCATTTTCCCGCAGAGTTTATGGCTGCTAACTTAACTCGCAACATCTCCGATATGGATAAAATATCCATTCAAATGGAAGAATGTAAAAGAATGAAAATCAAAGTTCTTAGTCCTGATGTAAACGAAAGCTACAAAAGCTTTACAGTAAACAAAAAAGGGAATATTCGCTTTGGTTTAGGTGGAATAAAAAATGTTGGAATGAACGCGGTTGAAAATATTATCGAAGAACGAGAAAAAAATGGTGTTTACACAGATATTTTTGATTTTGTTTCAAGGGTTAATTTAAATGCCGTAAATAAAAGGAATATTGAAGCTCTTTGTTTTGCTGGAGCTTTTGATTGTTTTAAAGAATTGACTAGACCGCAAATGTTTTCACCAGACGGAGAAAACGATTCTTTTATTGAGTCTCTTATTAAGTTTGGAAACAATGTTCAGTCATCTTCAAATGCAGGAATGACACTTTTTGGCGAAATGCAAACTATGGACATTTCAAAACCTTCAATTCCTTCGCTTCCCGATTATGATTTGTTGAAGTTCCTTGATATGGAAAAGGAACATATCGGTATGTATTTGTCGGGGCATCCTCTCGATCCATTTAGGTTTATAATTAGTACAATGAAAGTTACTCCACTTCGTGAAATGGACGATGAGGATAAGATTACCAAATTAAGAGATATTAAAATTGTAGGTTTTATAACCGAAGTTACCGAGCGAATGACCAAAAATGGAAAACCTTTTGGAAAGGTTTCAATGATTGACTATACAGGATCGTACAGCTTTATGGTTTTTGGTAAAGATTATACTGATAATAAAAACCTATTTGTAAAAGGATACTCAATAATGGTTAATGCTGGCTTTAAAGAAGGACATGCCGACAAAACCAAATTGTTTTTCTCTGTAAACAAAGTATCATTATTATCAGAAATAAAGGAAACTTTATTCTCTAAACTTACATTGCAAATTTCTATTGATAATGTAAATGACGATTTTATTAACGATATTTTAGCTCTTGTAAAAAAGAATAAAGGAAAAATTAATTTAAACTTTGCCATCTTTAACACCCTTGATAACACATCAATAAAGCTATTTTCTCGAACTGAAAGAATTGAATTATCTGATGAAATTATTGAGTTTCTTGAAAACAATCCATATGTAGAAAATGTTAGTTTAAATTAAAAATTATAATTTAGCAAAAAATTAATTAAAAACAAAAAGTTATGGCACTTGAAATTAACGAATCAAACTTTGAAGAATTAGTAATGAATTCAGGAAAACCTGTAGTTCTAGATTTTTGGGCAGTATGGTGTGGTCCATGTAGAATGATCGGTCCTATTATCGAAGAAATGCATCACGAATATGGCGATAAAGCTATTATCGGCAAAGTTGATGTTGATAATAACAACGAAATTTCTGTTAAATACGGAATCAGAAATATTCCTACCGTACTTTTCCTTAAAAATGGCGAAGTTGTGGATAAAGTTGTTGGTGCTGTTCCAAAAGCTACACTTACAGCAAAATTAGATAGCTTATTGTAAAGTCTCAGGGGAGTTTTCTCCCCTTTTAATTTTTATTGTATGACAATTAACGAAATTCAGGACGAAATAATCCTGGAATTTTCTGCCTTTGAGGATTGGATGGATAAATACTCCTATCTAATTGAACTGGGCAGCGACCTAAAAGAAATGCCCGCAGAACAGCATAACGACCAAAACTTAATTGATGGTTGTCAATCCAAAGTTTGGTTTCATGCCGAATATGTAGATGGTAAAATTGTTTTTATTGCTGATAGCGATGCAATAATTACTAAAGGAATTGCTTCTTTGTTGATTCGAACTTTATCCGGAAATAGTCCTGAGGATATTTTAGATGCAGAATTGTATTTTATCGAAAAAACCGGGTTGCAGCAACATTTGTCTCCAACAAGATCTAATGGTCTTATGTCGATGGTAAAGCAGTTGAAACTATATGCAATGGCTTTTAAATCTTTAAATAAGTAGTAATGGACGAAATAACCAAAATAGAACAACTAATTGTTGAAGCTTTAAAACAGGTTTTCGACCCCGAAATTCCTGTAAATGTTTATGATTTGGGATTAATCTATAAAATTGATGTCAACGAAAAATTCGATGTCGAAATTGACATGACTTTAACGGCTCCAAATTGCCCAATGGTTGACGAGCTTATTGAAAGTGTAAGAACTGCGGTTCAAGCGGTAGAAAACACTCGCGGAGTAAGCATCAACATTGTTTTCGATCCTCCTTGGTCGCAGGATATGTTAAGCGATGAGGCGAAACTGGATATGGGATTGTTGTAAGTATTCAGGGTTATTAGTAATTGGTGGTTAGTATTTGGTAACTGGTATTTGGTAACTGGTAGTTGGTAACTGGTAACTGGTAACTGGTAACTGGTAGTTGGTAGGTGGTGGTTGGTGGTTGGTAACCACTTACAGTTTTTACCACTTACCACTTTTACCACATACCACTTACTTTTTTTACCCCTTACGACATACCACTTTTACCACATACCACTTACCCTTTTTACCTTCGCCGCGGCGAAACCACTTACCACTTTTACCTCGTACCTCTTACCTCGTACCTCGTACCTCTTACCACTTTTACCTTCGCCGCGGCGAAACCCCTTACCACTTTTACCTTCGTCCGCCGCGGCGGAGGCGAAACCACTTACATTTTTTTCATTGATTTTTAAAGTTTAGCCGTTTTTGCATCCTTTTTTACAATTTACACGTATATTGCAAAAAATTGCATTGTTGTTGACATTTATTTTATTATTTTTGTTGAAACCTGTCAACAAGACTGAGTATGAATTTCAAACATTTTGTATTTGCTTTTTTTGTCAAATGAAACTTTATAATTATTTAATGTTCATTTTGTACAAATAGTTGATGTTTATGAATATTTTTGATTTAAAATTTTGAACAATGGGATATATTAAGTTCGATAAATTACAGTTGATAAATTTGGAGTATTCCTTGAGCAGAGAATTGCTTCGCACAAATCGCGCAGGAACTTATGCAAATACAACTATTATAGGTTGCAATACCCAAAAACATCATGGGCTTTTGGTTTGTCCTATGGAGGATATTGATAACGATAATCATGTAATGTTATCTAGCTTAGATGTTTCCGTTATTCAGCACGATGCAACATTTAATTTCGGAGTAAGAAAATATCCGGGGAATAAATACGAACCTAAAGGACATAAATATGTTCGCGATTTCGAAATTGACACAATTCCAAAACTAACTTATAGAGTTGGTGGCGTGGTTTTACAAATGGAACGTATCTTAAGCGAAGACGATAGAGTTTTAATCAGATATACATTAGTTGATGCGCACTCAGAGACAAAAATTAGATTTAAACCATTTCTCGCTTTTAGAAATGTACACAAACTAAGCAAGGCTAATTTATTCGTAAATACAAAATATACTTCTATCGAAAATGGTATCAAACTAAGAATGTACGATGGCTATAAGTCATTGTTTATGCAATTTAGTAAAGAACCAGAATATGTTCATGTGCCCGACTGGTACTATAATGTAGAATATCAAGAAGAGCAAAATCGCGGATGTGAATTTCAAGAGGATTTATATGTTCCGGGATTTTTTGAAATGGACATGAAGAAAGGTGAAAGTATTGTATTTACTGCCGCACTTAAAGATATTGCGCCATCTACCATTGCCAAAAAATTTACTTCCGAACTAAAAAAACGTTCACCTAGAGAATCATATATTGATTGTCTTAAAAGTTCTGCTCAACAATTTATTTATAAAAGAAATGGCAAAACTGAGATTATTGCAGGATTTCCTTGGTTTGGTCGCTGGGGTAGAGATACTTTTATTGCTTTACCGGGATTAACTTTATATAATGGTGATGTAAAAACCTGTAAAGATGTTCTCGAAACAATGTCGGCAGAGCTTAAAGACGGGCTTTTTCCAAATTTAGGAACAAAAGAGTCAACTGTAATGAGTTCTGTTGATGCGCCTCTATGGTTTTTCTGGTCGCTGCAAGAATATCTCAAATTTACTGGCGATAAAAAGCAATTATGGAAAGATTTCGGGGCAAAGATGAAGCATATTCTCGAAAACTATCGTAACGGAACTCACTACAATATTAAAATGCATGATAACGGACTGATTTGGTCTGGCGATACTGGAAAGGCTCTAACTTGGATGGATGCAGTTGTTGGTGGAAAACCCGTTACTCCAAGACATGGTTTTGATGTCGAAATAAATGCCTTGTGGTATAATGCTGTAATGTTTACAATTGAACTAGCTAAAGAAAATGGAGATAACGGTTTTGTAGATTATTGGGCAAATGTTCCAGAGATTACTCAACTTTCATTTATTGAAAAATTTTGCTGCGAAGATCGAAAATATCTTGCTGATTATGCAACTTATGATTACACAGATTGGACCGTTCGTCCAAATCAGATTTTTGCTTGCTCATTACCATATTCTCCAATATCAGATATAAAAAAGGAAAGAGTTCTCGAAACCGTTCGTAAAGCATTACTTACTCCAAAAGGAATAAGGTCGCTTTGTCCTGATAATCCAAATTATATTGGCGTTTGCGAAGGAAATCAAGAACAACGTGATAGTGCATATCATCAAGGAACAGTTTGGCCTTGGTTGTTAGGGCATTTCTGTGATGCATATTTGCAGATACATGAAAAAAGCGGACTTGCACTTGTTGAAAAAATATTTAATTCTTTTGAAGAGGATATGACTGTACACGGAATAGGTTCGATATCTGAAATTTATGATGGAGATCCGCCTCATACGCCACGTGGAGCAATTTCGCAAGCATGGAGCGTGTCGGAATTAATACGAATTTATCATTTGATTCAGAGCTATAAAAAATAATTGACAAAGACAAAAATATGAAAGTACTAATGTTCGGGTGGGAATTTCCACCACACATAACCGGAGGTCTTGGAACTGCTTGTTACGGTCTTACTAAGGGACTGTCACATTTTGGTACCGAAATTATTTTTGTTGTACCAAAAGCTTATGGCGATGAGGATTTGACTCATATTCATTTGCAGGATGCCGGCGATGTGGTAATTACTGAAAAGAAAAACGAAGAGCATCAGTTCTGGGACAAATTCAAATATTTTGAAGTTGGCTCTAATCTTATCCCATACATGGATCCTGAGGATTTTGCTAAAGTATTTGCTGGCAAGATATTCTCTCATACCGAGTTTAGCGAGCAGGTTTTTACAAGTAAATTTACTTTCTCTGGCAGCTACGGAACAAATTTATATCAAGAAGTTGCTAGATATGCTCTTATTGCTGCTTATATTGCTGCAACAAACGAATTTGACGTTATTCATGCTCACGATTGGTTAACATATTCTGCAGGAATTGCAGCAAAAAATGTTTCTGGAAAACCGCTTGTTGTTCACATGCATGCAACTGAATTTGACCGCAGTGGTGATAATGTAAATCAAAAAGTTTACGACATCGAACGGGCTGGTATGGAAGCTGCCGATAAAGTTATTGCAGTGAGCAATCTTACTCGCAAAACCATTATCGAAAAATACGGAATTCATCCCGATAAAGTTGTTACTGTACACAATTCGGTTGAGCCTGTTTCTTTGCCCGAGGAGTTTAAATTAACAAAAGGCTTTAACGAAAAAATAGTTACTTTCTTAGGCCGTGTAACTTTTCAAAAAGGACCAGATTATTTTATCGAAGCTGCAAAGAAAGTTATTGACCGCGATCCTAACGTGCGTTTTGTTATGGCAGGAAGCGGCGATATGCTCAACAAAATGATTAAGCGTGTAGCAAAATTGGGAATTGCAACCAAGTTCCACTTTGCTGGATTTTTAAAAGGACAAGAAGTTTACGAAATGTTCTCGATGAGCGATGTTTATGTGATGCCATCGGTGAGCGAGCCTTTCGGAATTTCGCCACTCGAAGCAATGATGTCCGATGTGCCGGTCATTATCTCAAAACAATCTGGAGTTTCAGAAGTATTGAGGCATGCTTTAAAAGTAGATTTTTGGGACGTGGACGATTTAGCTGATGCAATTTATGGAATGTTGCATTACGAAGGCTTGTCGAAAATGTTTATTAAATATGGAAAACAAGAAGTCGAAAATCTTAGATGGGAAAACTCGGCTTATAAAGTAAATGAGGTTTATAAATCACTCGTTGAGTGAACTGTTGACTTCGGC
Source organism: Bacteroidales bacterium (assembly GCA_038319215.1). Classification (GTDB taxonomy): domain Bacteria; phylum Bacteroidota; class Bacteroidia; order Bacteroidales; family ML635J-15; genus Bact-19. The sequence goes on from JBBQCZ010000050.1 coordinate 12,069, forward strand.
TCCGCTCAGTCAACTGATATCCTTAATGACTGAGATCAGAGAATAAGGTGACTGAGCGGAGCCGAAGTCACCGATTTTTAAAATTTATTATTTTATAAAAATAATGTTTATGCGTACAATTTGTTTTTACTTTCAGGTGCATCAACCGTTTAGGTTAAAAAGATACAGGTTTTTTGACATTGGTAATGATCATTATTATTACAATGACTTTGAAAACAAAACCATAATGCGCAAGGTGGCAGAGAAATGCTATTTGCCTACAAATCAAACTTTTCTTGATTTGATAAACGAATATGGCGACAATTTTAAAATTGCGTATTCAATTTCGGGTGTAGCAATTGATCAGTTCGAAATGTATGCGCCAGACGTATTGGAGAGTTTCAAAAAACTTGTTGCAACTGGTAAGGTCGAAATCTTATCAGAGACTTATTCGCACTCGCTTTCTGCTTTAAAAAGCCGTGAAGAATTTGAGCGTCAGGTGAAAATGCACCGCGATAAAGTAAAACAGGTTTTTGGTGTTGAACCAAAGGTATTCCGTAATACCGAGCTTATTTATGCCGACTGGATTGGTGAATATGTTGCCGACATGGGATATAAGGGTATGATTACCGAAGGAGCAAAGCATATTCTTGGTTGGAAAAGCCCAAATTATCTATATTGTAACGCAATTAATCCTAAGCTTAAGATTTTACTTAAAAACTTTAAATTGTCTGACGATATCGCATTTAGATTCTCTAATCGTGATTGGGAAGATTTTCCACTTACTACCGAAAAGTTTGTTTCGTGGTTAAATGCGCTGGATCCAAAAGAAGAAATTGTAAATCTATTTATGGATTACGAAACTTTCGGTGAGCATCAGTGGGCAGAAACAGGAATTTTCGAGTTCCTTAAAGCCTTACCTAATGCAGTGTTTAAATATTCGAACTTTACATTTTCTACACCTACAGAGATTGTCGAAAATCTAGATCCAGTTGGAGCAATTCATGTTCCACATCCTATTTCGTGGGCAGACGAAGAAAGAGATTTAACCGCCTGGCTAGGTAACGAACTGCAGGACGAAGCATTTAATAATCTCTATAAATTACACGACAGGGTTAAGGAACTTAACGATCCCGAAATTTGGAAAGACTTTCTTTATTTACAAACCTCCGACCATTTCTACTATATGTGTACAAAATGGTTCTCCGATGGTGATGTGCATAAGTACTTCAATCCCTACGAATCTCCTTACGAAGCATTTGTGAATTTTATGAATATTCTAAGCGATTTTATTATCAGATTGGAGAAAAAATAGTCAAGCAAAGGAAGTGATTTATTTTATGCGATTTGGTGTTAATGTTGCGGTGCTCTGCACCTTTAAGAGGTCTTCTTTAATTGGGTTTGACAAATGTTTCGGTGCTCTGCACCTCCACATTGTAAAAGTCAATATTTATTTCCCCGTCAACAATCCATTATAACACAAGACAGGAATATCGTTTCCAGGTTCGTGAAGGTGCATACCGTCGCCACGGCAGTTTTTTCCTACGAATCTCCTTACGAAGCATTTGTGAATTTTATGAATATTCTAAGCGATTTTATTATCAGATTGGAGAAAAAATAGTCAAATCTAGCTTGGCTTATTTTACTAGCACAGATTTACAGTTAGTATAAATATTTATTAAAACTTCATTTGGAAACAGATGGAGTTTTTTTTTACTAAAAATTGCCTATTATCAAGTGTTTTGAACATAGCTGAAAGTTTAAGTACAAACTACAAATATCTGTAATAATTGAGATTATGTATAAATTCAGTAATGAGTGCTTCTTGTGTAACTATTTGAACATCTGTTGTTTAGAAAATGTGGTAAGCTTCTAGGGGGGGGTACGTATAAAAATAGACTCTTATGGTCATTACTATATGCGTTTATTTGAATTACTTAGTCTATATTTGTAAAAAGAGATTTTGATTGCTATTTAATGTGAAAACATTGAACAAGTTAATCGGGTAGTTAATATTGCATTGTAAAAAGAAGAAAGGAGGTATTAGGCAAAAAAGATTAGCATGATATGCTTTACGATTGTGTATTAACTTGTGTGATTGTAAAGTATAAGAACAACAAATTTTTAAGTGGTAAAAAAAGACAACACAGCCTCGTCAAAAAGATCTGTGTTGCCCGAAACGTTAAACCGAAGTTTATACTTCACAAAATTAACTAAAATGAAAACAAAATGTTTAAAAAATGTTAGAAATTCTACAATTAGTAGTTTATTTGCAGGAATAGTGGTAATTATGGCTATGTTTTTATCTGTAGCATGTGAAAAAAATGAAACCTCTGTTGCAGACCAGCAGCAAACGGTTCGTAAACCTCAACCAATTTCAGATATGGAAATAATGCAATATTTGCCAGAAGTTGTGGATGGGAGATTGGTGTTTAAGGATAGAGAAACATTTAACAAGTATCGCCAGTGGATTTTCGAGAATCAAGGAACGCCAGAGAAGCTGTTTGAAATAAATCGTACATTAGGTTTTATTTCAATGCGTGAAATTTATGAAGAAGGCCTTGAAAGTTTGCTGGAATGCAATGAATCTTCAAATGATTTTGTTGTATCTCATAGAACAGTTTTTCATGCATCAGAAGTAGATGGTTCAATAATTCAAGATTTACAAGCCCCAAATTTATTGTCATACATCACCAACGAGTTTGGAGTCTATCAAATTGGAGACAGAATAATTCGTGTAGCATATAATTATTATTATGTTATTTCAAATTGTAATGTAAATTTATTGGCAGTAATTATTGATGCAAAGAGAGATGAAGTCGCTTGTGATAAAATTGCAGTATATTCTACTGAGAGAGAAGAAAAAACACAGTTCAATTATCGCACCGCGTATTTTAGTAATGCAAATAAGCGAATTGTTGCAAGATTGCATAGAACATTAACTGATGGGGATTATGAATATGAGGCAGAAACAAATTCCCAGCAAAAGATTTTAACTGCTTGGCTTGGTCGTCAATTGAGTGGTGTTTGGGTCTACTGGCCGACAGGATATTATATTTATAACAGCACATATTATCCTTCAGAGTCTGGAGGAACTTATGGCGGTGCGACATATCAAACGATTAAGGAGACATTTTGTCTTATTCCGGAAAGCCATTATACCAGCCCTTTAATAGATTTGAATTCTAGTTATATGCAGACAGATCATTATGGAAAGGATGGAACTGAAGAAAAACGAATTGAGTATTCCAATTCGTTTTTAGGAGAGTATTAACCCAAAAGTAAATTTGCAACTGTTTAGAAATTTTCTGAACAGTTGCAAATTAAATAATATTCACTTTATGAAAGAAAAATTTGCGTTTGGATGTTTTTTGGTTGTTTTAGCATTAGTAACTAATTTCTTGAATGCACAAACCGATTCAAAACGAGTTGAATTAAATTATAAATGTAGTGTTTCAGCACAACTTAATCCAGCTTACAGTAATGTTGAGGAATGGCTCTGGCATGGGGACAATGTCAAAAGGCGCGTATATTCTTTTAGATTCGGATATCGTGTAAATACAAATTTTTCTTTTGGACCAGAGTTCTCTGGTTGGGATAGAAGAGTGTTTTTTCAAGACACACTTTTGCTGAAACATTCTAGTAATATGTATTTTGGAGGATTTGCAAGATATTCTATTCAAAAACTTCATATTATTAAACCATTTGTAGAGTCTAGTTTGTTTTATAATTATACATGGGCAAGCACTGTTTATCCCTGGTTACACGGTGGAGCGTATTATCGGACATTTCATAGGTTTGGCGTTTATGTCGCTCCAGGAATAAGTATCTGCATTTTAAAAAATAGAATCAATCTCGATCTTATGTACAAATTTTCAAACTTGGATATGACCAATTATAAAAAAATGGTGTTTTCATGGCGTATAACTTATAATTTTAATGTTAAGGGATGCTGAAGTTAATTAGAAATATCTTAGTTATCATTTTGTTTGTAATTTCAGGCAAAGGTTTGTTTGCCCAAACAGAAACAAATGCTAAAAATTTCAAACACAGTTTCGGGGTTCAATATAATTATGCTGCTCCAAGTTTATATGATTATATATGGAGAGGGCATACAAAAAGAAATGTTTTTGCTTTTAGATACGCATATAATATCCATCCTAATATTAAAATCGGACCTGAGATATCAGGTTTTGTGTACAAAAACGAATATGCAAGGTTAACTACTTTAAATTACGGTGGTTTTGCCAGATATTCATTACAAAAACTTCCTGTAATTAAACCTTTTGCAGAAATAAGCATATATTATTCTCATTATTTCGGCTGGTATATTGAGACTTCGATTAATGAAGTGAAAAATAAAATCAATGAATCAGTTGGTATTGCCGGATATGTTGCTCCTGGAATATCAATTTGCTTTCTAAAAAATAGAGTGAGCTTAGATGTTATGTACAAGTTTTCAAATAAAGAATTGTTGTTTTTAAAGAATAATATGATTTCTTTCAGATTAAACTATAATTTTGACTTCAAAAAATGATAAAACTTACAAAATATTTAACTCTTATCATATTACTAACTTTTGTTAGTCTGTGTTTGCATTCTCAAACGGCAAACAACAACAGCACACTTAAACACAGCTTTTCTATCCAGTACAATAATGTTTATGATAGAATAAGTGAAATCATTTGGCATGATTTTACCTATATTAAAAAAAGACAGGTCGCAATCCGATATGGCTATAGACTTAATCCAAACTTTTCGTTCGGACCCGAAATTTCAGGATTTGACTACAAGAGCTTTCAAACAGATACCACTATACTTGCAATTTCTAACGATTTAAATATTGGGGGCTTTGTCAGATACAACCTTACTAAACCTAAATTTTTCAAACCTTATGCAGAAGTAGGTTTGTATTATCAAAGAGGATGGTCTCTCGTTTACTATTCGTGGGTTTATGGAATAAGTCGCAACTACTTTAATCGTTTTGGAGTTTATGTAGCACCAGGGATTTCATTCTGTTTTGTGAAAAACAGGATTAATCTCGACCTTATGTACAAATTTTCAAATTTGGATATGGCAAATTTTAAAAAATCAGTTTTTTCATGGCGTATAACTTATAATTTTAATGTAAAGGGATGCTGAGATTAGTAAGAATTATCGTTTTTTTTGGTTTGCTTGTAATTTCAGGCACAGGTTTGTTTGCACAGACAGAAACAAATGTTAGAACATTCAAACACAGTTTCGGCGTCCAATTCAATCATGCAGAAAATAGTTTATCTGATTTTATTTTTGGAGGTGTTAACGAACGCCGTGTTTTTGCATTAAGATATGGATATATGCCACATCCGAATGTTTTGGTAGGACCTGAGTTGTCAGGTTTTACAATTACAAATAATCTAACAAGGATTACTTCATTGCATTTTGGCGCTTATGGCAGATATCAATTGAATGTTTTGAAAAGAATAAAACCTTTTGCCGAGCTTAGTGCTTTTTATGTGAATGAGTCGTATTATAGATTCGAAACCGATAGTACTGAAATTACTCGAGGGTTTGCCAACTGTTATGTCGCACCGGGAGTTTCATTTTTATTTCTCAAAAATCGAATTGGTTTTGACCTTATGTATAAAATTTCGCCAAGAGAGATTTTATATTTACAGCACAGGATGATTTCGTTTAAACTTACTTATAACTTTAATTTCAAAAAATGAGCAAACTAAAAGGATGTGTTCTTCTTGCTGCCATATTCATAATGGTAATAAATGAATCTAATGCTCAGCATAAACAAGACACAATCGCCTTTAAGCAAAACTTCGCCATTCAGTTTAATTACGCTTATAATGACTTGGAGGAACTTATCTGGCATGATAACAGTTTCCCAATTATTGTATATGCGTTAAGATACGGATATAATGTTCACCCTAATATCAAAGTAGGCCCAGAGTTTTCGGGGTATAATGTTAGAATGTTTCAAGGCAATAGTCAAGTTTTTAGATCTAATTCATTTCGTTTAGGAGGCTTTTCTCGTTTTACTCTTAATTACCTCCGTATAATCAGACCATTTGCAGAAATAGATTTATATTATAATCATTATTGGACAAAGGCATTCATAAATAATGAGTGGATATATCTAAATAAAGGTAGAATTGGTGGATTTGTTGCACCGGGAATTTCTTTTTGTTTTGCAAAAAACAGGGTTAGTTTTGATTTAATGTGGAAATATTCAAATGAGTATTTTGTAAATTCAAAACACAGAATTATTTCATGGCGATTAAGCTATAATTTCAATTATAAAAAGTAAAACTATGGGAAAAGTAAATATGGGCTTTAAATTATCCAAATTCTAATAATTAAACAATCCAACATGTTTTTAGATAAAATATTACAATGGTTAGTGTTGAAATTGGGGAAAAATAACGGGCGAAAATTGAACGAGTTAAGCGGTGCTTTTTCTGCGAAGCTACGCGGGATGGCCTCGAAGAAACGCCGGGCCAGCTCCGGCCTTGTGAATTTTGAAACAAATAGAACTGTTGCAAAGAGGTTTACCAGCTTTGCTTACATTTCTTTTGTTTCAAAAGAGCGGGGGGAAGGATCGTTTCTTCTTGATTTCTTTGTAACTTTCTTGATCAAGCAAGAAAGTTTGAATAAAAAAATTATATAAAATTGCAATATATGGTATCATTACAAATGCGTCACTTAGGGCTTCGGTATAGGATTAAAACATATTTACAATTTGAATTAGCTTTAATTTCATTGATATTAACGACTTTTTTCTCATGCTCTGAGGTAATCGAAATTGAGGTTCCCGATTTCCCCATATCACCTGTAATAAACTGTTTTATTACAAATGATACAGTTGTAAAACTAAGGTTAAGTAAAACTGTAAATCCTTTGGATAGCATTCCTGCAACAATTAGCGATGCTCGTATATGGCTTTACGAAGATGATGTTTTAGCAGGAGAGTTAAGTTATCAGAATGGTTTTTTTATTTCGGGAATAATTCCTCAATCTGGGAAAAAATACTCAATTAGAGCAGAAATTCCTGAATTTCCTGATATTGAAGAAATTTCCGCAAACGATTTTTTACCAACTAATCCAATTATGACTTCATGCAGCTTTCGCGATTCGGCTCTTTTCGACCAAGACGGTTTTCCGGTTTCTCAGGCTGAGATTAATATTCAAGATAATTCAATTGGATTGCAATACTATGAGGTTTTATTAGAAATGAGTTACAAACGGTCAAGTTCGGATACCGTTTACGAAAATAGAATTGCAGATTATTGTAAAGAAAATTATGATCCTGTTCTTACTAAGGAAGGACTAATTGAGTTTCAGCCTCGAACATTGGTTTTTAGCAACGAAACTTTCAGTGGACAAACATATCCGCTTAAAATAAATTTCCAGAATGAATTATATCTCGAAGATTCATATCCTCAGTTTAAAGAATTAAAAATAATAGTTCATTTGAGAAAAGTAAGCGAATCATATTACAAATATAAACGTCAGTTAATTATTCATCAAAGCAGCATAACAAGTGATTTTTGGTCTGGCACAACCGAACCTAGTACGATGTACTCGAACATAAAAGGCGGTTATGGTGTTTTTGCGGGATATACCGAAGTGGTTGATACGGTAACAAAATTTTACAATTTTATCTGGTAAGTATTATGAAAGGTTCAATTTTAAGAATAGTTATCGCCATAGTATTATTGTTATGCGGATTTGTTTCTTTTTCTCAAAATATTACCATCAGCGGATATATTACTGACAACGAAACTGGAGAAAAACTTATCGGGGCAAACATTTACGAGTCAAAATCGGTGAGAGGAGCTACAAGTAATAATTATGGATTTTATAGTTTAACAATACCCAAATCCGACTCTGTATTTATTGAGATTTCATATATAGGATATGTTTCTGTATCTGAGCGTTTTTCTGCAAAAAGCGGATTCAGTAAAGACTTTGCTTTAATTCCAGGAACAATTTTACAAGAAGTCATAGTAAATGCAAACAAAGGACAGATAACAGATAAAGCCTCTGAGATGAGCGTTGTAAGTATTCCACTATCGCAAATAGAAAATCTTCCGGCTATTGGCGGTGAATCGGACATAATGAAAGCCTTGCAATTAATGCCAGGAGTAAGTTCTGGCAACGAAGCGTCCAGCGGAATTTATGTTCGTGGTGGAACTCCAGATCAGAATCTTATTTTGCTTGACGATGTGCCACTTTATTATGTAAATCACCTTGGTGGATTTGTTTCAACTTTTAATTCGGATGCGCTAAGCGGAATTAAATTGGTTAAAGGAGGTTTTCCGGCAATTTACGGTAGTCGTTTATCTTCGGTTCTCGATATAAGAATGAAAGAAGGTAACATGCGCGAGTTTAAAGGCTCTGGCATGATTGGAATGGTTGCTTCAAAAGTATCTGTCGAAGGACCAATTATAAAAGATACAGCTTCATATATTGTTTCGTTTCGCCGTTTTATGTACGATATTTTTATGCTTCCACTTTCTGAAGCTCTAACACAAGGCTTGGCTATCGGATATAATTTTTACGATTTTAATGCAAAAGTAAATTATAAATTTTCCGATAAAGATAGGTTATATTTAAGTGTTTATCTTGGCGACGACAGAATCTCTTTCCGCCGAAAAGACAATTCATATTATTCTGCAAGTAAAATTAAAATTAATCAGGATTGGGGAAATAATTTGTTTGCTTTGCGTTGGAATCACATTTATGGTCCAAAGCTTTTTAGTAATTCAATACTTAGTTACACACGATACAGATTGCTTAACGATATGTCCAAAAACATTGATGATGGTAGCTATGTGCAGTCGGCATACAGTAGTTTTATATCTGGGATAAACGATTTATCTGCAAAGATTGATTTTGAGTATTTCGCATTGCCCGCAATTAAAATGAAATTCGGGCTAAATAGTTTATATCACACTTTTACCCCGGGCTTGGCAAGTTATAATCAAAACGACAATCAAGGCTTTGATGTTGACACTACGTTTGGAAACTACAAGCTAAATGCTTTCGAACATGCAGCATATCTTTCCAATGAAATAAATCTCGGCGGAAAACTTTTTGGAGATATTGGTGGGCGCTTTTCACTATATCAGGTAAACGGCAAAAATTACTTTTCACTCGAACCAAGAGTTTTGTTGTCTGTTCCAATTGGATCTTATGTAATTTTAAAATCTTCGTATGCCACAATGCAGCAGAATGTGCATTTGTTAACCAATTCCGGAGTTGGTATTCCGACCGATTTGTGGCTTCCGGCAACCGAAAAAGTAAACCCTGCAAAATCTACTCAATATGCCGTTGGAGTGTCGGGATTATTATTTAATAGCAAATACGAGATAAGTCTAGAGGGTTATTATAAGGACATGAGTAATCTTATCGCATATAAAGAAGGCGCCAGCACTGTAAATGCAACATCCGATTGGCAAGATAAAGTAGAAACCGACGGAAAAGGAAAGTCTTACGGACTAGAGTTTCTTTTTCAGAAAAAGGCAGGTAGAACAACGGGTTGGGTAGGATATACATTGTCTAGAACCACAAGACAATTTTCAAACATCAACAATGGCGAGCCTTTCAATTACAAATACGACAGAACCCACGATATTAGCGTAGTTTTCTCGCATCAGATAAACGAAAATATTGATATTTCGGCTACGTGGGTTTATGGCACTGGAAATGCTTTTACAATGGCAGCAGGCAGATATGATGTAATAAATGATGCGTCAAGATGGTATAATGATAATCCGGATGCTTTCAATTATAATTCTCAGGCCTACATTTATAACGGAATAAATAATTTTAGAATGCGAGCATATCATCGTTTCGACATCGGTGCAAACTTTCGCAAAAAAACAAAATGGGGCGAACGCACATGGAATGTAAGCATTTACAACTTGTACAACCGTAAAAATCCATACTACTATTTCTTCGACCGTGTAGGTTCCCAAATGGTTTTAAAACAACAAAGCCTTTTCCCAATTATCCCTTCGGTTAGCTATAGTTTTAAGTTTTGAGTTTTCTGAAAAAGTGTGGAAATCAGTAGTTGTAAAATTGCCTAATAATTGACGAAAACATATTCTAGATTTGACTAACGAGCATTTTTTTAGGTCTTCCCAATGTCGAATTCAGGAGAAAAATTAATTTTATTTCCCCGTCAACAATCCATTATAACACAAAACCGGACTATCGTTTCCAGGTTCGTGAAGGGGCATACCGTCGCCACGGCAGTTTTTTCATACGAATCTCCTTACGAAGCTTTTGTGAATTTTATGAATATTCTAAGCGATTTTATTATCAGATTGGAGAAAAAATAGTCAAGCAAAGGAAGTGATTTATTTTATGCGATTTGGTGTTAATGTTGCGGTGCTCTGCACCTTTAAGAGGTCTTCTTTAATTTGGTTTGACAATTGTTTCGGTGCTCTGCACCTCCACATTGTAAAAGCCAATTTTTATTTCCCCGTCAACAATCCATTATAACACAAGACAGGAATATCGTTTCCAGGTTCGTGAAGGTGCATACCGTCGCCACGGCAGTTTTTCCATACGAATCTCCTTACGAAGCATTTGTGAATTTTATGAATATTCTAAGCGATTTTATTATAAGATTGGAGAAAAAATATTAAGATCTAGCTTGGCTTATTTTACTAGCACATATTTACAGTTGGTATAAATATTTATTAAAACTTCATTTGGAAACAGATGGAGTTTTTTTAACTAAAAATTGCCTATTATCAAGTGTTTTGAACATTGCTGAAAGTTTAAGTACAAACTACAAATATCTGTAATAATTGAGATTATGTATAAATTTAGTAATGAGTGCTTCTTGTGTAACTATTTGAACATCTGTTGTTTATAAAACGCGGCAAGCCTTAGGGTGGAGATACGTATAAAAATAAACTCTTGTGGTCATTACCTTGTGCATTTATTTGAATTACTTAGTCTATATTTGTAAAAAGAGATTTTGATTGCTATTTAATGTGAAAACATTGAACATGTTAATCGGGTAGTTAATATTGCATTGTAAAAGAAGAAAGGAGGTATTAGGCAAGATAAAGATTAGCATGATATGCTTTACGGTTGTGTATTAACTTCTGGAATTGTAAAGTATAAGAACAACAAATTTTTTAGTGATAAATAAAAAAGCAACACAGCCTCGTCAAAAAGATCTGTGTTGCCCGGAACGTTTAACCCAGAGTACGCAATAGAAAATCTATTACGTCTTTAAATCCCTGTGAAATCAAACTCTACGTTGGATTTAATTCGATAATCGTACCAACGGGTACGCTTATCTCATGAAATCCTTGATTTCTTTGGGCTTTA
>JBBQCZ010000051.1:0-23261 GCA_038319215.1 Bacteroidales bacterium
CTGTTTTGTGCCCGGAATTCGGTTAAAGCAGTACGTTTAACGTAACCAAGGTGCGAAATTGTAATAATCACTTCTTCGTCAGCATAGAAATCTTCTGGGTTTAGCTCTTCAGAAGCATAAATAATTTGGGTTCTTCTCTTATCGCCATATTTATCTTTAATTTCAATCATTTCGTTTTTAATGATTTCCATTCTTAGATCAAGATTGTTAAGTATCTCTTTGTAATATGCAATTCTCTCCATTATTTCATTATACTCAGCTCTTAGCTTATCTTGCTCCAGTCCTGTTAACTGACGCAAACGCATTTCTACGATAGCTCTTGACTGAAGGTCGGAAAGGTTGAATCTTACCATCAATGATTCACGTGCTTCCTCTGGGCTATTTGATGCTCTAATAATTTTGATTACTTCATCAATATTATCGCTGGCAATAATTAGTCCTTCTAGAATATGAGCACGTTCTTCGGCTTTTTTAAGATCAAATTTTGTTCTTCTTACAACTATTTCGAGTCTATGCTCAACAAAGTATTTAACAAGATCTCTTAAATTAAGCATCATTGGACGACCTTTAACAAGAGCAATATTGTTAATGCTAAAAGATGACTGTAGAGCAGTATATTTGTATAATTTATTTAAAACGATATTTGCAACAGCATCGCGTTTGATGTCAATTACAATACGCATTCCTGTACGGTCCGACTCATCGTTTATGTTCGAAATTCCTTCAATTTTCTTTTCATTAATCAAGTCGGCAATTTTTATTATTAATTCTGCCTTGTTGACCATATACGGAATTTCTGTAACGATAATCCTCTCACGACCGTGTTCTACAACTTCGATTTCAGTTTTGGAACGAATAACAACTCTTCCTCTACCAGTCTCATAAGCTTCTCTTACACCTTCAATACCATAAATAATACCTCCGGTTGGAAAATCAGGAGCCTGCATAATGTCAGATAGTTCTCCTATTGTAATATCGTGATTCTCGATATAAGCAATGATACAATCAATTGTTTGTACGAGATTGTGAGGAGCCATATTTGTCGCCATACCAACAGCAATACCACTTGCTCCATTGATAAGTAAGTTTGGCAATTTGGTTGGCATAACTGTTGGTTCTTCGAGTGAATCATCGAAGTTTAATTGAAAATCAACAGTTTCTTTATCGATATCTGCTAATATCTCGTCAGCAATTTTTGCCATTTTAGCTTCAGTATAACGCATTGCAGCAGGGCTATCACCATCAACAGACCCAAAGTTACCTTGACCATCAACAAGCATATAACGCAATGACCATTCCTGAGCCATACGTACCATTGCCATATAAACTGAAGAATCGCCGTGTGGGTGGAATTTACCTAACACTTCCCCAACAATTCTCGCAGATTTCTTATGTGTTTTGTTTGAAAATAATCCCAATTCCGACATACCGTAGAGTATCCTTCTCTGAACAGGCTTTAAGCCGTCACGAACATCTGGTAATGCCCTAGATACAATAACCGACATTGAATAATCAATGTAAGCTGATTTCATTTCATCCTCGATATTAATCGTCAGGATTCTTGATCCTCTTCCTTCTTCCGACATAATCCTTTGATTTAAAATTCTATATTACTATATTTCAATAAGTTACTGTTTTTCTTAAAAGTGCATAAAAATACTGTTTTTCTTTGATTTATCAAACTCGAAAATAGGTTACTTTTCAACAATTTATGTTTATAAACCTTATAAGGTCGATAGTTAAAGCTTGTGGGTTTTGAGTATGACTATGTTACAACATTTTGATATAAGATTTTACTTTGAAAGAGTTGATATTTCCACTGTATCAAAATATTTCGTAATTTTGTAAAAATTTTTTAGTAGATATCGAACAAAGCTAAATTTGTTTTGTATTTTTATGAATTGAAATTATTGAAAAAATATATGAAAAGAAAATTTTCGCAATCGCTGCTGGATGTTATTCAATATAGTAAAGAAGAGGCAATTCGTTTAGGCAACGATTATCTTGGTCCTGAGCATTTGTTTCTTGGAATTTTGCGTGAAACTAGTTGTGAGGCAATAGATATTTTAAAAGAACTTGATGTTAATACACATGAACTTAGGTTAAAAATTGAAACCCATGTGAAGAATCTCAATAACGAACTTACTATGGACGACATGGATAAGGTCGTTCCAACAAAGACAACCGAAAGAATTCAAAAGTTTATGTATTCTGAAGCTATTTCGCTTAATAGTGATGAAGTTAATACTGGACATTTACTCTTAGCAATTCTTAAGGTTCCAAGTCGTTTCTCGCAATTGTTGGATGAGTTTAACATAGAATATGATATGGTTAAAATGAGCATGGAAATGGATTCATTTACCGGTTCCGCAGGTCAGGATGATGACGATGACGAAGATGATGATGGACCAAGCAGCCCTTATGGTTCTTCCACTCCAGATCCAGGAGCAACTCGCCGACCTGCAACAGGAAAATCTAAATCTGACACTCCCGTTTTAGATAGTTTTGGCGTTGACTTAACCCGTGCTGTTGAAGAAGGTAAACTTGACCCTATAGTTGGACGTGACACTGAAATTGAACGCATTTCACAAATTTTATCAAGGAGAAAAAAGAATAATCCAGTGCTAATTGGTGAACCTGGTGTTGGAAAATCTGCAATTGTTGAAGGTCTTGCTGCAAGAATAATTCAAAAGAAAGTATCGCATCTTTTGTTCGATAAAAGAGTAATTACTCTCGATATGGCATCGATTGTTGCTGGAACAAAATATCGTGGTCAGTTTGAGGAAAGAATGAAAGCCATTATCGACGAGCTTGTAAAAGCAACTGATGTGATTTTATTTATTGACGAAATTCACACTATTGTTGGTGCAGGCGGAACAACTGGTTCTCTTGATGCTGCAAATATGCTTAAACCTGCACTTGCTAGAGGTGAAATTCAATGTATTGGAGCAACAACTTTAGATGAGTACAGACAAAATATCGAAAAAGATGGAGCTTTGGAGCGCCGTTTTCAAAAAGTAATGGTCGAAGCTACAAGTCCTGAAGAGACATTGATGATTTTAAAGAAAATCAAAGATAAATACGAAGATCATCATAAGGTAACTTATACAGATAAAGCCCTTGAAGCTTGCGTAAAACTAACTTTGCGCTATATTAGCGATAGAGCTCAACCGGACAAAGCTATTGACGCCCTCGATGAAGCTGGGTCACGTGTTCATATTTCCACTGCATCTGTTCCTAATCAAATTATTAAACTTGAAGAAGATTTACAGAATGCACGCGAACTTAAATTAAAAGCTGTAAAAGATCAGCAATTTGAGAAAGCTGCTTCTATGCGTGATAAAGAAAGAGAAGTTGAGAATGCTATTGATTTGGCAAAAGATCAATGGTTAAAAGAAATTAGCGAAAAACGCGAAATTGTTGACGAAGAAAATATTGCAGAAGTTGTTGCCATGATGACAGGAGTTCCTGTTCGTAGAATTGCTCAGACAGAAGGAAATAGATTGCTAAAAATGGAATCTGAACTTGCAGGCAGTGTAATTGGACAGGATAACGCAATTAAAAAAGTTGTTCAAGCAATTCAGCGTAACAGAGCAGGACTTAAAGACCCGAACAAACCAATTGGAACGTTTGTATTCTTAGGTCCAACAGGAGTTGGAAAAACTCAGCTTGCTAAAGTGCTTGCAAAATATTTATTTGACTCAGAAGATGCTCTTATTAGAATTGACATGAGTGAATATATGGAGAAGTTTTCTGTATCTCGCCTTGTTGGTGCACCTCCCGGATATGTTGGATACGAAGAAGGCGGACAGCTTACTGAAAAGGTAAGACGTAAACCTTACTCAGTTGTGCTTTTAGACGAAATAGAAAAAGCGCATCCTGATGTTTTTCATATTCTATTGCAAGTGCTTGACGAAGGTCGTCTTACTGATAGCCTTGGTAGACGCATTGATTTTAGAAATTCGATTGTTATTATGACTTCAAATATTGGGTCAAGACAAATTTCTGAATACGGTAGAGGTGTTGGATTTGATACAAATGCAAAAAAAGCCAGCGTTGACGCAAATGCTAAAAGCATTATTGAGGCTGCTCTTAAAAAAGCATTTGCTCCTGAATTCTTAAATAGAATTGATGATGTAATTGTGTTTAACTCATTGTCAAAAGAGGATATTTTCAAAATTATTGATATCGAACTAAAAGGTCTTTACAATAGAGTTAAAGAATTAGGTTATAACATTAAACTTACTGCAGCAGCTAAAAATTATATTGCCGAAAAAGGCTTCGATCCAAAATTTGGCGCTCGTCCATTAAAACGTGCTTTGCAAAAATATGTTGAAGATGTAATGGCCGAAACAATTATAAAAGCTGAGATTGTTCCTGGAGATACTATTTCTGTAGGATTTAGCGAGAAAACAGGAATTACTATCAAAATTACTAAGGAGAAAGACGCGTAATTTGGCTCACTCCTATTTTAACGATTTTCAACTTCATATAAAAGATATTAACATTTGTTAATATCTTTTTCGTTTCTTTTATGTAATAACCATAATAAAGTATCTCTGAAACGTTTATATGTTTTAAGTTTGCAAGAGTAATTAACTTGAAAAATCTGCTTATGAAAAGTACAAAGATTATCTATTGGATTAGTGGCATAGCCTTGGCTATAACTTTAACTGTCGTAATTATTAGTATGGCTAATGGTAAGAAACAGTTTAAACTTTCAGATCCTGAACTTTTTAAAGACTACATTTCGGCGTACACTGCTGAAGTTATTTCCAAAACTGATGTAATTGCAGTTCAACTTACAGATGCGTTTGTAAATTCGATAAAAGACAAAAAGACTTCTGTGTTTGAAATTTATCCTGATGTAAAAGGAACAGTTACATGGAAAGATGATAATATCGTTGAGTTTAAACCTGATAAGCCGCTTGAATCTGGAAAAGTTTATCACGTTACTTTTAATTTGGGCAAACTTAGTAGTGAAGTAGAAGATGAAGCTTCAGAGTTTATTTTCAGAGTTCAAACAAAACATCAGACATTGCAAGTCCAAATAGATAAAGTTACAACTACTGATAGAACTAACTTTACCAAACAGGATGTTTCTGGGACAATAAAATTGAATGACCCTGAATCTCTTGAAGCTGTAAAAAAATGTATTACTGCCAAAATAGAAGATGATGCAGTGTCGATTGAAATAGAAAAAGCTGGAGACACAGAATTTAACTTTAGCATTAAAAACATTACGAGAACCAATAAAGAGCAGGAATTACGAGTTTATTTTGACGGAAGTTCAATTAATTCAAAAAGTAAAAATCACGAAGATTTGCGCATCCCTCCTCTTAATGAATTTTCGGTACTTGACATTCAGGTTAATCAGTATCCAGAACAATTTATCAATATAATTTTTTCAGATCCTGTTAAGGAAGATCAGATTCTAGAAGGATTAATTACTTTGGAAGATGTCGAAAATCTTAAATATATAATTGTAGATAATAATGTTAAAGTAATTCCTACCGAACATTTAGAGAAAAGCTACACGATGGAAATCTCAAAATCAGTTGTAAATATCAACAAAAAACAACTTGATGAATCTGTTAAAGGACAAGTGAACTTTCAGATGAGAAAACCGGAGCTGATTTTATCTGAAACTGGAGTTATTGTTCCTACAAGTACAGAAGGGCAAGTTGTTACGTTTAAGGCTGTAAACATTAAGGCCGTTGATGTTAGAGTATTGCAAATTTATGAAAATAATGTTCTTCAATTTTTACAGGATAATTCGCTAAGTGGAAGCTATAATCTTAATAATGTGAGCAAAGTTATTAAAACTAAAACTGTAAACTTAGAACAAACTGATGTTGAAGATTTAGGTGAATGGAATACTTATTATTTAAATTTAAGTGATATTGTGAAAGCAGAGCCAGGAGCTATTTATCGTATCGAAATAGGGTTTAGAAAAGAAAATGCTATTTATCCTTGTGCCAGTACTGAGGAAAATCAAGCTGAAGTAGCTGTAAAAACTAATAATCTTGAGGATCTCGCTATTGAAGGTTCTTGGAACTGGTTTACAGATTATACATATTCTGGAAACTACGATGATTATTATTTTGAGGATTATTATGGTGGTTACGAAGATGTTTACTATGAAGATGAGTATGGTTATGATGGCTATTATTCTGGAGATGGTTACTATGATGATTATGAAAACAATAATTACAATTCATATGAGGATCCTTGCAATAAAAGCTATTATGGTTACAGACGTGCAATAAAATTTAATGTACTTGCATCGGATATTGGATTAATTGGTAAAATTGGCAACGACAATAGAGTTTTTGCTTTTGTTACAAATCTTTTAACAGCCGATGTAATTCAGGGAGCAAAAGTTGAAATATATAATTATCAGCAACAGGTTATTGGTTCAGGATCAACAGATGTTGAAGGTAAAGTTATAATTGAAGTTCCAGAAAATGACAAACCATATTTTATTGTTGCTTCAAATAATAAACAGAAATCATATTTAAAACTTGAGGAATACGGTTCGCTTACAACAAGTGAATTTAATGTTTCTGGCGATTATATGCAAGGCGGGACAAAAGCTTTTATATACACAGAACGTGGAGTGTGGCGTCCGGGTGATTCAATTTATGTAGGTTTTATTCTTAACGAGCTTATGGATCCAATTCCGGAAGGTCATCCAATTGTTTTTGAAGTGAGAAATCCAAAAAACCAAGAGGTATATCGCGAAGTTCAAAAGAAAAATGAAAAAGGATTTCATGTGTTTAAGTTTAAAACAGAACCAAACGATCCTACTGGTTACTATTATGCAAAGTTCACAATTGGTGGAAAAGTATTTACCAAAAGTTTGATGGTTGAAACAATAAGACCTAACAGATTGAGTGTTGATTTGAGCCTTGATAAAGAATATCTTGCGGGTGACGGAACTGTTAATGCAACTGTAAAAGCTACTTGGTTACATGGTGCAGATGCTGTTGATTTAGAAACTCAAGTAACTATGAGTTTGAGTCAGCAAAATGCTCCTTTCGACAAGTTTAGTGATTATAATTTCTACAATCAGATAAGTTCATTTGACTTTAATACACAAACTTTGTTTACAGGTGTGACAAATGCAAATGGAGAAGCAAAAACTCTAGTAAAGTTTAACAAAGTTAACAATGCTCCTGGTGTGCTGAATGCAGCTCTTACGACTAAGGTTTTTGAAAAAGGTGGTGAGTTTAGTATTGGAGAAGAAAGCGTTATTTACTACCCATATAATACTTTTGTTGGAATGATGTTTCGTGAGCAAAAGGATTATTCTTATAGCTTACCTATTGAGAAAGATCTTAACCTTGATATTGTTGCTGTTAATCGTGATCAAAAACTTGTAAACGATGAAAGAAACCTTGAAGTTTCAGTTTATGAAATGGAATATTCTTGGTGGTATGACTATCAAGAAGATGGCGCTGACTATATTTCTGCAAATTACAATAATGCCATAAGCAGAGAAACTATCAAATGTAAAAATGGAAAAGCATCACAAAAAATCACTTTTGATGAAAGTGGAAATTTTTTAATCGTTGTAAAAGACTTAAAAGATGGTCACACTTCTGCAATGCGTATTTATGCAAGTGATTATGCCGGTAGCTCTTCGTCTGAATCAAAAGCTGTTAATTTGTTGGAGTTTGAATCGGATAAAGAAAATTATAATGTAGGAGATATGGTTAATATTTCTATTCCTACTGGTACTGGCAAGGCTTTAGTAAGCATCGAAAACTCACAAACTGTATTATCTACTTTCTGGGTTGAGTCTGATGGCAATAATTTGGAAATAAGTTTTGAAGCACTTCCAGAAATGGCTCCTAATGTTTATGTAAATGTGAGTTTTATTCAAGAACACAGCAGAACCGAAAATGATAGACCTATGCGTATGTATGGAATTATTCCTGTTTTGGTCGAAAATCCTGCTACTCATTTAAATCCAATAATTAAAATGCAGGACGAATTGCTTGCTGAAAGTAAAGTTCGAATACAGGTTCGCGAAGAAAGCGGAAAGGCAATGACATACACTCTAGCAATGGTTGATGAAGGTCTTCTCAATATCACAAATTTCCAAACTCCAGATCCTTGGTCGTATTTCTTTAGCAAAGAAGCTTTAGGCGTTAGAACTTGGGATATCTTTGACATGGTTATTGGTGCTTTTAATGTTGATGCTGGAAAAATGTTAAGTATTGGTGGTGGCGATAATGGAATGTCTCCTGAAGATTTAATGCAGGCAATAAGATTTAAGCCTATGGTTAAATTCATAGGTCCATTTACACTTGCTCCTGGAGCATCAAATATTCACGAAATTCAATTGCCTCAATATATTGGATCGGTTAGAACTATGGTAATTGCAGCAGAAGGAAACTCATTTGGCTCAGCAGAGAAAACCACTCCAGTTAAAAAGCCTTTAATGATTTTAGGCTCAGGACCAAGAGTTTTAGGAACTAATGAAAGTTTTAATTTGCCAGTTACTGTTTTTGCAATGAAACCAGATGTTAAAAATGTTAGTATTTCTGTTAAAACAAATGGTTTATTGACAATTGATGGTGCAAAATCTAAAACACTTACATTTAGCAAAGAAGGCGAAAAATATGTAAACTTTGATCTAAAGTCAGGAGGAAAAACTGGAATAGGAACTGTCGAAATTATTGCTACTTGCGGATCTCACGTTTCAAAATACAATATTGAAATGGATATTCGTTATGCAAACACAAAAATGACAGATGTTATTGATGGTGTAAGTAGCAATGTAGATTACAAAGTTTCATTTGGGTCATTGGGAATGGAAGGTAGCAATGAATCTTATTTAGAGCTTTATTCGATACCTCCAATGAACCTTGAGTCAAGATTAAACTATCTTACCTCCTATCCTCACGGATGTTTAGAACAATCAATATCTGCGGCGTTTCCACAATTATATCTTGAGTCTCTAACTGAATTAACAGCGGAACAAAAAACTGATATTCAAAAAAATATAAATGCTTGTTTGACTAAGCTACAACGTTTTCAAATGACAAACGGAGGATTTTCATACTGGCCAGGAAATAATAATGTATCGGAATGGTCAACAAATTATGCTGGTCATTTTATGTTAGAAGCTGAAAAACTTGGTTACGCAATTCCTGGAAATCTTAAAGCTAATTGGTTAAAATATCAAAAGGAAAAAGCTTCTAAATGGACAGATGATGGTCATTATTCGCAAATGACTCAAGCATATAGACTTTATACATTAGCTCTTGCCGGACAACCCGACAAAAGTGCAATGAACAGATTGAAAGAATCGAAAGTACAGGCTGTAACAACTTGGAGATTAGCTGGTGCTTATGCTTTGAGTGGAAAAGAGTCTATTGCTAAAACAATGATCGCGAAGTTAAGCACTGAAGTTCCAAGTTATTTTGAACTTTCCGGAACCTTCGGATCTGATATTAGAGATAAATCTATGATTTTGGAAACTCTGATCGAACTTGGAATGAAAGAAAAAGCATTTATGGTGTTAAAGAATATTTCCGAATATATGGGCACGAACAGATATGCATCTACTCAAACAACTGCTTATGCCCTATTGTCAGCTTCTAAGTTTGTTAAAAAATATGGCAGCTCCAACAAAATTGATTGTTCATATTCTATTAATGGTAAGAGCTTTACTGCTAAAACATCTAAGCCTGTTTATAAAACAAAGCTTGTAATAAATGAAACAGCAACTAATGAACTTGTACTTAAATCTACAGGTGATAAAATGTTGTTCGTTCGTATTATTCGCAAAGGTGTTCCAAAAGCAGGTGATGAAACTGCGGCTTCTTCAAACATTAATATGTCAGTGACATACAGTTACTTAAGTGGCAAACCAATTGATATTACAAATATTCCTCAGGGAACAGATTTTATTGCAACAGTAACTCTTAAAAATACTTCATCATATAAGAGTCTCGACAATGTTGCTCTGTCGCAAATCTTCCCATCAGGTTGGGAAATTATAAACTCAAGACTTTTCACTGTTGATTTAGGTCAAGATTCATATTCAACTTATCAAGATTTCCGTGATGATAGAGTTCTTACTTATCTTAACATGTCAAACAGTTCTGTTTACACTTACAGAGTTATGTTAAATGCAACTTATGAGGGTAAGTATTACTTGCCAGCTGTGGTTTGTGAAACTATGTACGATGATTCAAATTATGCGCGAACTAAAGGAACTTGGGTTACTGTTGGTAAGTTTTAAAACTTAGAAAGAGGCTTCGGCCTCTTTTTTTTTTGGATTAACAATTGTTTTGTGCTGTAATGAAAGTACATAAAACGATAAAATAAAAGAGCCTGAACCATTTCTGATTCAGGCTCTTTAAAACCACCATTATGAAAAGCTAACTATTTTACTTCTTCGAAGTCAACGTCAGTAACTTCGTCGCTATTACCTGAGTTTCCTTTTGCTTCATCCTGAGGCTGATTTGGATCTGCCTGAGGTTCTGCATTTCCTTGAGAATTATACATTTCCTGAGAAGCAGCTTGGAATACAGTGTTTAATTCTGCCATTGCAGCGTCGATACCAGCGATATCTTCAGCTTTATGAGCTTGTTTAAGTTTTTCCAAAGCTTCGTCAATAGGCTTGCGTTTATCAGCTGGAATTTTGTCGCCAAATTCGCTAAGCTGTTTTTCTGTTTGGAAAATTACAGAATCAGCTTGATTTATTTTATCAATTTTTTCTTTTGCAGCTTTGTCCGATTCAGCATTTGCCTGTGCTTCTTCACGCATACGTTTGATATCGTCGTCAGATAATCCTGATGAAGCTTCGATACGAATACTTTGTTGTTTGCCAGTGCCTTTATCTTTAGCCGAAACTTGCAATATTCCGTTTGCGTCAATGTCGAAAGTAACTTCTACTTGTGGCACTCCTCTTGGTGCTGGTGGAATACCATCTAAGTGGAAACGTCCGATAGACTTGTTATCGCGAGCCATTGATCTTTCACCTTGAATAATGTGAATTTCAACTGACGGTTGATTATCGGCAGCAGTGGTGAAAGTTTCAGTTTTCTTTGAAGGAATTGTTGTATTTGATTCAATCAATTTTGTCATAACTCCGCCCAAAGTTTCGATACCTAATGCTAAAGGAGTTACGTCGAGTAAAAGAACATCTGTAACTTCTCCAGTAAGTACACCACCTTGAATTGCAGCACCAACAGCAACTACTTCGTCAGGATTAACACCTTTTGAGGGAGCTTTGCCGAAGAATTCTTCAACTTTTTGCTGAACAGCAGGGATACGTGTTGATCCACCTACGAGTAAAATCTCGTCAATTTCAGAAATTGCATATCCAGAATCTTTTAAAGCTTTTTTACAAGGTTCTACTGTAGCTTGAATTAACTTGTCGGCAAGTTTTTCGAACATTGCTCTTGTTAGAGTTTTAACAAGATGCTTTGGAATACCATCAACTGGCATAATGTAAGGCAGGTTGATTTCTGTACTTGTAGAACTTGATAATTCAATTTTAGCTTTTTCAGCAGCTTCTTTAAGTCTCTGAAGAGCCATTGGATCACGTTTTAAGTCGATTCCTTCGTCTTTTTTAAATTCTTCAGCAAGCCAGTCAATAATAACTTGATCGAAATCATCACCACCAAGGTGAGTATCACCATTTGTTGATTTTACTTCAAATACACCTTCGCCAAGTTCGAGAATTGAAATATCGAATGTTCCACCAACAAGGTCGAATACTGCAACTTTCATATCTCTATTTTTCTTGTCAAGGCCATAAGCCAATGCCGCTGCAGTAGGCTCGTTAATAATACGTTTTACAGTAAGACCAGCAATTTCGCCAGCTTCTTTTGTAGCCTGACGTTGTGAATCGTTAAAATACGCAGGAACAGTAATAACGGCTTCAGTTACTTCGTGACCAAGATAATCTTCAGCAGTTTTTTTCATTTTTTGCAAAATCATTGCTGAAATTTCCTGAGGAGTATAATTTCTGTCGTCAATTTTTACTCTTGGAGTATTATTATCACCTTTAATTACCGTATAAGGTACACGTTTGATTTCTTTTAATACTTCGTCGTATTTCTCTCCCATAAATCTCTTTATAGAGGATACGGTGTTGTGAGGATTTGTAATTGCCTGACGTTTTGCAGAATCACCAATTTTTCTTTCACCGTCTTTTAAAAAACCAACAATTGAAGGAGTAGTACGTCTGCCTTCGCTGTTTGGTATTACTACAGGCTCGTTACCTTCCATCACAGATACACATGAGTTTGTGGTTCCTAAGTCTATTCCGATTATTTTACCCATTTTTTTAATTTTTTTCTATGTTAGTAAATTTTGATTTAATTTTGTACGATTTGCAATAATCAATTGCTATGCCATGGCAAAAACTGCTTGTTTTGATGCTTATTTGTCATATAAAAATGGGAATTTGCGTTGGTTTTGTCAGGTTAGGGTGACAAAATGGCGGTGTCGTGTACTAAAAGACTATTTCACTTCACTAACCATATGTGAGACAACAAAACTTTGTCAGATTAGCAATCAGCTTTGTTTTAAAGAACAACTTTTTTAAAATAGTATGGCAACCATAAAACAATAATTGCGTTTATTAACAAAACCATAAAACTAAAAAATCATGAAAACAAATACACAATTCGTTATATTATTAACACTTATTGCTACACTTGTTAGTAGTAGCTTATTTTCCGTAGAATGTCCAGCTGTTGTATTGCCAGCTAACACAATAATAGTATCTGAGGATACATTTATACAATGTACAGGAGCTTCTAATCATTACTTAATTTGTAGCGGAGCAACAGTAACTTATACTGACAATTCTTGTTTTAGCACTTTCTATCTAGAACCTGGAAGCAATTTAATTATTACAGCGGGAAGTTATGGCTATTCAAATGTTTATGTCCCCTTTGGAGCAAGTTTTAACGCAAATTTTTGCAACTATGGATCTTTAATTTATGAGCCAGAAGCAAATTTGCTAGATACAGCCTTGACTTCGGGCCCGCCAGTAACTTATACAGAATGTGATGACATTATTTATGACTATAGTTTAAGTGGTTCTTGCATTGTGTCAGACCCAGATTGTGAAGATATTTTACTACCTGCTGAGACTGTAATTGTTAGTTCAGACACAATAATTGCATGCGCAGAATTCAATACTCACTTTTTGATTTGTTCAGGTGTAAATGTTGAGTTTGCTGATAATTCATGCTTTAATACATTTTATATTGAGCCTGGCGCTCATTTAACACTAACAGGCTACGGTTATTCAACTGTGTACGCAAGAGAAGACTCATATTTTGATGCAAATTTTGTTAATTTTCAGTTTCTATACTATTCTAATAATGCTAATATTTACGATACCGTGTCTCCGTCATCTCCAGCTAATTTGCATGAATGTAACAACATGAATTTTGACTATAGTTTAAGTGGCTCATGCAATAATCCAGACCCAGATTGTGAAGACATTTTACTACCTGCTGAGACTGTAATTGTTAGTTCAGACACAAGCATTGTTTTCCTAGAATTTTTTACTCACTTCTTGATTTGTTCTGGTGTAAATGTTGAATTTACTGACAATTCCTGTTTTAATACATTTTACCTTGAGCCAGGCGCATATTTAACATTAACAGGATACGGTTATTCAACTGTGTACGCAAGAGAAGACTCATATCTTGATGCAAATTTTGTTAATTTTCAGTTTCTATACTATTCTAGTAATGCCAATATTTACGATACCGCATTTCCGTCATCTCCAGCTAATCTGCATGAATGTAATAATATGAATTTTGACTATAGTTTAAGTGGCTCCTGCGAAACTTCAAATATTGAAATCAATGCCCTTTCAAAGCTTGAGTATTATCCAAATCCTGCAAATGATTTTATAACAATTGATGTGGATGACGATAATGTCGAAGTAAAGATTTATAGTTATACGGGTTCGCTTGTTTTACAAAAAAACATAAATCATGGTACGAATCTAATAAATATTGCGGACTTAGCGCAAGGGATTTACTTGATGATTTTTAGCTCTAATAATGAGACTAGAACTGAAAAACTTGTAATAGAATAGAATTTCAGTTTTAAAAGATTGTTAAACCATTACCTGCTTTGCGATGCACTAAACATTTTGGCGAGAATAACTTGCCAAAATGTTTTAGTTTTGAAAACACCTCTCTTTCTTCATCACTATTAGCTAGCTAAAAAACTCAAATCAAAAAAAATAGCAGTATTTGTTTTTAGGTATTAATAATAAATGGCTGATAAACAATCGAATAGCATATTTTTACTCAGTTAATTATATGCTTGCGAAATTTTATTGCTTATATATCATGTCGAATGTACCATTTGTTTTAACGAAATAGATTCCGTTTGCCAAATTCGAAAGATCGATTGTTAACGTTAAATCAAATATTTTAGTTATTTTTATTTGTGCCGTAACATCCTTTCCAAATAATGATAATAGTTTTAAATTCTTTAGTTCGATTTTACTTTCTATTTTGACAATATCCAATGCTGGATTTGGGTAAATTATTAAGTTTTCATAAGAAATATTATCGCCAATAAAGACTGCATTTTGGTTGAGTTGATTTACAACATCCAGACCGTCGCCAATGTCATAAAAATCTATTGTAACAAAGTTTGGAAATTTATTGTTTTCCTGCACGCATTGTTGGATTCTATTCATAAAAAAAGGATTTGAATTCACAATAACCGCTTGACTTTCCACTCCTGTCCCAAGGATATAATTGGTAACAAAGTGATTAAATATAAAAAGTTCATTATCAGGGTCTCCCCTATTAAAATCGCAACTAAAATCATTCAAATTGTTTGCAGTATAATGAGTTTCGACAGCGTGATCCCAAACATAATGATACCAAGCTTGATTCTCACTAGCATCATCTTCGTCAGAAAAGACAACCAAGCGTGTTCCGTTATCAATCATTGTTTGCAAAGTTGGCCAATTTGTTCCTAAAGAATGTGTATAAAGGTAGCTGTTTAATCCAGCTTGATTTATAACCAATTCGATCTTATTCGCAGTTGTATAGCATTCTAGAATTATAGTCACTATTTCATTTGGGTTGGCATCAAGAAATGTTTTAATATCATTCAAGTAATCCAAAAGATGTGCAGATCCAAGGAAACTATATCCATGATATACTGTTGGAGTTCCAGAAACATCATAAACATCTAACATAAAAGCTTTTACCCCATCATTTAATTGTGTACTAATATTGAAATTCTGATTGGGATATGTAAAATTGTCTTCTGATGAATTAAATGAATTATGAGTGGTCAAATATGCTACTTCGCTGTATTTTTTATTGCAAATTAAGGCTGATCCATTGCATTGAGAGTAAGCATTTATAGTAGTAATCAACAAAATAATGGAGACGAAAAATATCTTGGTTGGTATTTTTTTATTTGCTGATACCATTAGTTTGTCTTTAATGTCAAAAATAATAATAATTATCGAAACTATCATCGAAATTTTAAATTTGGAGTTTGCTAGATAACCCTGAAATTTTCATTTGCCAATGGACCTACATTTTCATATATGTGCGATTTATACCTATGTTTTTTAATCAACAAATGTTTCTTTTATTATTGATTTAACTTTTTTAATTTCAGGATTGGAAAGAAATCCTAATGTTTTAATTACACGCTGTTTATCAATTGTGCGAACCTGATCTAAAACTACCCAACCAATTCTATTGTCATGTTTAATTTCTACTCTGGTAGGATAATTCTTAGAATTAGTTGTCATTGGAGCAACAACTACAGTTCTCAAATATTTATTCATTTCATTAGGTGAGATAACTGCACATGGTCTGGTCTTTTTTATTTCGCTTCCAATAGTTGGATCAAGATTTACGAGAATAATATCGTATTGTTTTATTTCCATTCCTCAAGATTTTCGTCTTCAAATATGTCATTAAATAACAACTTGTCATCTTCATTTTCATTCATTTCTTTAAATGATTTTTCCCAGCCTTTTCTCGGTCTAGCTAATGGCTTAACTATAATGTAACCTTTCTCCAGAATTAGCTCAACCTTATCTTTTATATTGTATTTTTCAAGCAAGGTCTTACTTAATCTAATTCCCTTTGAATTTCCAATTTGTACTATTGATATCTCCATTGTATTAAAATAAATATTGTGATTACAAAGTTAGCACATTGTTTTGTAAAAAGCAAATGTTTCTTTGCAAATTTAATCTTACTCCTAACTTATGAATATTTTAAATTCTACCAGCCCCAATTTACATTTACCGGAATAATGTACTTTGTACTTACCTTTGTTCCATCACATTCTCCTGGAATCCATTGCGGCATATTCAAAAACATAGATTTCATCTCATCGGAATAAAATTCTGGAAGTTCACAACTGCAATGTTCTATGGTCGGGTTCGTGCAATACCCGTCTTTGTCGATTACAATTCCAAAGTATATCTTCGAAAAAAAACAGTCATCATTCATGTCTGGATATTTCATATTATCAGCGAAATATTTCAATAAAGCTGCATCGCCACCAGGAAAAGTTGGATGAATATCTAGTTCGGTATAATCGAAAAATCGTTCTACAACACTATCTGCAATTTGATTTGAAGAAGAATCACTCAAATTAGCCGTTTGCCCGAATGTTAAAATCGGCATTATGAACAATATCAATAATACGAAACATTTCATTTATTCTTCCTCAATTTCTTTCTTCGAGTTCTTACCTTCTACCACAATTACAATTTCGCCTTTAATGGTTTTTGCATTAAAATGGTCTAGCAGTTCTTGCAGGGTTCCACGAGCATTTTCTTCGTGTAGTTTAGATATTTCGCGGGCTACAGAGGCTTTACGGTCTGCTCCAAAGTATTGAATAAATAATTCGAGGGTTTTTGTCAAGCGATACGGCGATTCGTAAAAAATCATTGTGCGTTCTTCGTCAACAAGTGCTGAAACTTTTTTGTTTCTGCCTTTTTTCTGTGGTAAAAACCCTTCAAAACAAAATCTTTCGGATGGAATTCCAGAGGCCGCCAATGCAGGAACAAAAGCTGTTGCGCCAGGCAAACATTCGACCTCCACTCCTTTCTCGATGCAGGTTTTAACAAGTAAAAATCCAGGATCAGAAATTGATGGCGTACCTGCATCAGAAATCAATGCACAAGTTTCGCCATTTACAATTCTATCTGCAATATGATTTACGGCCTGATGCTCATTAAATTTATGGTGACTGTACATCTTTGTAGGAATATCGAAATGCTTAAGTAGGAATCCTGATGTGCGCGTGTCTTCGGCAAGAATAAAGTCAACTTCTTTTAAAATACGAATTGCTCTCAAAGTCATGTCTTCGAGATTTCCAATTGGAGTTGGTACTAGGTAAAGTTTACTCATATCTTATTATTAAGTTTATTGAAGAATAATTTAGAGATTTTAAGCTTCATATCTTTTGATATTTTTTTTCAGTTCGGCATAGGCTTCTTCAACAGAATAAAACTCAGCATTTTGTGACTCAATATATGCAAGTTCTTGTTTCATCAAATTTTGAACTTTTAAAAAATCTTCACTTTCTTCAATAATTTCCACTTCATTTTTGTCAAATCTATTGAGAAAAAACAATATATGCTTTGCAATATTTTCATTTATTCTTAACCGAATTGTTAGCATAATTTTAATTTATTTAATTAACACAAAAATAACAATATTTATGTTGAAGAGCAAATAAAACATATGAATCTAGAGCAAAACATCTAAACTTTAAAAAAATCAATAAAGATAATAATAATAAGAAGCTAATAAGGTTAGATTATAGTTGGTTAAAGTTTCGATATGTAGTTATTGTCGAGAATAAAGCTCAAACAGAAGATTATGTTAACTTTTCTTCAATAACCTTATTCTTTTCAAAGTTTAATAAAACCTTAAATCCGCAAACTGTTTACTATTACATGTCTGAACTTCATGCCACCTGTGGCAATGTGCCACAGTGAGCGGTGCCGAACTGCTCGACGTTCCGCTCCTAACCGTAACAAAGGCTACGCTTACGGTGCTCATGTCTGCGCTTACCCCATCTGCCATGTATTTCAGCCCTTCACTACGCAAACAGCTTGCGGATTTAAGGTAAAAGTAAATAATAAGCAAAATCTGCCTTATAATCTTTTAGATAAAAATGCCAGTAATGGTTGTTTAACCAATAAGTTGCTTTCGGGACTATAGGGCGAGGGAAACAGAATCTATAAAATCAAAAGTTGTTTGATTGAAGAATTCGGGTTCGTCAACATTTACAACATGACCACAAGCTGGGACAATAATAAGTTTGGAGTATTGTGTATGTTTTTTCATTAGCTGCTGGATATTTGGCAAAAACATATAGTCCTCCTCTCCCATTATGTAAAGCGTTGGTATTGGCAATTCAACACTTCTAAATAGTCTTAAAATTGGATTTATATCAGCAGTCATTTTATACCACTTAATAAATTCATTTTTGTAAACATTTTTTGCTTCGCGCATAAAAAGATTGCGGGAATGCTTGTGGTTATTTTTCGGCATGATAATAAATGCGAAAAAATTGTAAAGCAAAAGATATGGTACTAATGATTTAAAAAGAAATCCCAGTTTCATCAGAATCTGTGACCTCATATTAAATTTCATGATTGCACCACCCATTATCATTGAAGAAACTCTTTCGGGATAATCTTCTGCTATTTGACGAATAATAATTGTTCCAAGTGAAATACCTGCAAAATGTGATTTTTGAATATTCTCGAAATCCAGAACTTCGAGCACGTCATCTGCAATAACATTAAAAGTATAACTTTTTGTCATTCCTTTTACGCTGCTCTGATTTGATTTACCATGACCTCTTAGGTCAATCAGTAAGACATTATACTTTCTTTTAAATGATTTTATCTGCTTGTACCAAATAGTAGAACTCCCACCTGCACCATGGACAAAGGTTACCCATTCAGCAGAATCAGAGTTGCAATATTTGGTATAATTAATCATTTATGGTTTTGTGTTCTGCAAATTTATAACAAAAAAAAACAACTTGTTAAAAAAAAGTTGTTTTTTTTTAAATTAATCATCAAATCCTGGTCTTTTAAAGCTCATAGCATCGGGAAATTGATGTAGAAGTCTAGTTTTAAGGCTTGAGAACTTTGATAAATAGTCCAGAATTCCATCTTCGAGCTCAGGAACAAATTTATATAATGCTGTAAATGCTGCTATAATCCTATCTATAGAAATAATTGCAAGTTTCGCAGAGCCATCGCTATCTTTTGGAAAAGGTACGCCATCATCGTCAAGAATTTCGTCATCTGGGTCTTGATCACAAGCTCTGCTTATTTTTACTGAGATAAAAAACTCGAAATAGTTGATAATCTCTAGCGCTTCCAAAAGAGTCGAAACGTCTTTACTTCCTGAAATCTGCATCTTCTCTAGCTTTTCGGTAAAAACCGTAGCATTTTCTTTCAACCATTTATAAAGAGCCACACTATATTCATTTGCATCATTTTCCAACTGCGTAGGAATATATTCAATCGCCTCTACTTCTTGCAGTTCGTTTAGATTAATATTGTGTTTTACGGCCATTTCCTGAAGCATCTCGAAAGTTGTTTCAAAAATCAATGAGATATCGTCCATTGCTATTCCAATATCTGGATTATCCTCAAATCCCATTTCGCTATTTACAATGGCAACTGTGCATTTATGAGTAAACTTACACCTTTCGCACCAACGATCACAGTAATTATGTACACCAGGAATAATGTTCTTTCCTTCAGCAACTTCTTTCTGAAGCTGTTTAAATTTTTCTTTCTTTTGTTCTCTTTCGTTCATAAAAAAGATTTAAGGTGGTTATATTTTGAGACTAAACTTTTCTTTAATCTTATAATCAATTACTTAAATATATTCAGCACAAATATAAAAAAATAGAGTTAGCAATGGAAAAAGATATGATTGTTAAAATAATAATATGTATTGTTGACTAATGCAAAGGCGTATGTAATAATTGACAAAAACTGTTCACCAAGGCACAACGAGCTCAAATTACAAAGTAATCAGTAAAATTAATGACTCAGAGCTAGGCACACAAGTAAATCCAAACTCCGAACAGCAATTTTATTCACTTAGAATTTTTCAATAATATTAGTATTCAATAAGCATAAACTAAAAGATGAGTCTTTTTATTTGTCTTTTGAAAAAATTGTAAGACCTAGATATTTTATTAGAAAAATGATTATATTTGTCTAACTAAGTGTAAATTAACAACATCATACGACAACAAAAAGTAGTTTTTATTAAGACAAATTGATTTTTCATTTTAAATCGAGAGACCATGAAATATGCTAATTTAAGCAAAAGCCAATTATTATCTAAAATTGAGGAACTAGAACAAAAGCTAGTTAAGACAAGAAGTATTGATGATAATTTATTAAATGGAGAAAAAGTATTTTACAGATATGAGCAAAAAAGATGATAAAAATATAGTTCAAAAAATAGTTACTGGGCCATCTGCTGGTATTACTGATAAACAAGAGCGATTAAAGTATTATTCATTTTTTACCAAGTATTCCTTAATGGAAGACTATGGATTTATCTCAGGTTTGGTAACTCGTTTGTCAAGAAAATTCTTGAAAGATGTTCCTGATGAGAATACAATTGAATATCTTTTAATTCAAAAAGACTTTTCAATAGAAAAAACACTCGAACTGCTAAATATAAATGATGCAATTGACAATGGAATATTTGAAGAACTTGATTTAAGTATTAAGGCTTTAGGCGCAAAGGTAGTGGCTTTTGGTCTTGATAATAAAATTAAAGCCTATTTCGATATTTTAGATTTAGACACAAACCCTTTTGAAGTTTTATTCGAACAGCTTAGTATACTAGAAAATTGTAATAAAAATAGGCTTAATGAGCTAAGCACAACATTAGAAAACACTAAGTCCTTAATTAACTTTCTGCGAAAAAACAAAAATAAAATAGGAACCAGTCTTCACTTAACCGTTACTACAAGAAGAATTTTAGAATACATTAATCGCATCGAAGACTTAGTAAATTTAAAAGCGAATATATATTCTAAGCATCATTGGGAAGATATTTTTAGGAAATATGTTATTTATTCAAAACAGAAAAACAGTATTCGAAGATTTATTACACGACACACCGATTTAATAGCATTAGAAATTGTAGAACACAATGCTAATAAAGGAGGGAAATATATTGCAGAAAGTAAAAAAGAATTCAGGTCTTTTTTCTGGCGAGCGCTGCTAGGCGGAGGTATCATTTCAGTATTTGCGTTGTTTAAAATTTTGATAGATAATCTAAGATTAGATGAATTCGAGATTGCATTATTATATAGTATAAATTATGCGGCATGTTTTGTATTTGTAAAGCAAGTTGGTGGAATAATTGCAACTAAACAACCTGCAGTAACAGCCTCGGCTTTAGCTAAAGGCTTTGATGTTAAAGATAATTTACAAATAGATTCTGTTCAAAAAATCACTGTACTTGTTCGAAAAGTTGCAAGAAGTCAATTCATTGCAATGGTAGGCAACTTTCTAATGGCAATACTTTTTGCTGGCCTTATCACATTGGTATTAGATTTAATTGGTATCACAGGAATTATAAAAGCAGACAAGCCTGCATATCTTATAAGTAAAACTGTTCCTTCATATAGTCTAATATTCTATGCCATTATTGCAGGAGTTTTTCTTGCATTGGCTGGGCTTATTTCAGGTTTTATTGATAATAAAATTCTTGCATCAAGAATTGCATATCGCATAGCGAAAAGTAAGTGCTTTTTTGGTAGTGGAAATCTAATTAAGAAAAAGGGCGGTGAAATAATTGGTAATATCTCGCTTGGCTTTTTTCTCGGCTGTGCTTTTCTATTGAGTTTTATATTACCTTTTTCAGTAGACATAAGGCATATTGCTTTTAGTTCTGCTAATGTTGGATATTCAATTATGTCGCAAGATTTTAGCTATAATATCATATTTCTAGCAATTCTGGGTGTCCTATTAATCGGTTTGATAAACTTTATTGTTAGTTTTTCAATCACGCTATTTTTAGCATTAAAATCAAGAGGTGCAAGTTTTAAAATATTCCCTAAACTAATCATGAGTGTTTTAAAAGATTGGATTAGGAATCCTCTTGGATATTATTTTTATAGAAATAAATAACAATTATTATTATTTTCCTCTTTGTTAAAAATCTCAATAATACGAGAACAATGATAATCTCATCCTCATACATCTAATCTGTACAAAATTTGCTCATGGCATTTTTTTCGCACTGTAAAAACAATCGGGTATTTTGAAATAAAATTGGTATAAAAGTAATTCTAGCTTAATTTATCTAAATAAAGCTTGATGTAATTACTTTCCTGGGCGTAAAATGTCGCCCTGCTGCTGCATTTGTTTTTTCATTAAACCTGCGTATCAAATCCTCGAACATGTATCCCATAGCCATTGGCGATATTTTATCGGGGCTTAATTCAACTTTTGGGTTACAGAATTTCTCAATGAGCGAAAAGGTTATTCCAGTGGTTTCAAACGTTTCAAGTTGGTTACGGAATTTGAATTTGCTGATAATGTCTTGTACATTTTCCGAATATCCATTGAGGTAATCTAAAAAGTTGGTGTCAATATTTTTCGGGTCAGCCAACAATTTTTTCATGGTAAACTGTGAGGTATTGTAAAACGCCAAACCAGTTCCATGTTGTTCGCTGGTTAACAGTCCCGTTAAATTATCAATTTTGCTTTTAAACTCTTCGTGAGTTTTTAAGACTTTGTCTTTGGTTGGCTCAAGTGCCAAATCCAAACGTCTTAATACTGTCATTGGAAGAATTACGTTCTGATAATCGTTTTCAAGAAATTTATTGATTAAAACATCGTCTGCAACTGTCCAGATAAAGTTTATAATTGATTGAAGATTCTGTGTGTCTAAACTCATATATTTTTAATCTATAATTCAAATTCGTACAAATGGAATGATTTCACCTTGCTTATCTGGGAACAAACATACAAAATATCATTGAAGATTATAAGTAAATTACTTAAAATAAATTTATAAAACGGTAAAATAAAAAGTACTGTAGAATTGGATGAAAAATCTGTAACTTTTATTTTAATTAGACATTTTAGAAACACTTTACTTAAATGGCAGCAAGAGTTTTTCCTGCTGCTTCTTTTAATAAACACATTAAATGCTTCTAATTACACATTCTCTTTCCAGTAGACTCATGACTACAACACC
>JBBQCZ010000052.1:0-23056 GCA_038319215.1 Bacteroidales bacterium
AAGACTATCTGTCATTTCATAGATGGTACCTATATTATATAAACGTATAGAAATTTGGTTTTTATTATCCAATTTCTCTTCTATTTCCATCGATTGCTTGTAATATGAAATTGCAGCAGAATAATTCTTTTGGCTCTGGTAAATACTACCAATATTATTCAGACAAGTGCTAATTTTCTCCTGATCTTTTATTTCTTCAGATAATTTTAGTGCTTCAAGGTTGTATTTAATCGCCTTGTCAAATGAACCAGAATTCTTGTAAATTATACCTAATAGAATATAGGATTGAATTTGTCCAGGTTTATAATCATTTGCTTTGCTAAGCTCCAATGATTGATTTGCATAACCTATTGATTTACTAATATCACTTTGACGAAGTAGAAAGCCGAGTTCATTTAATATATCGGCTTTTTCTCCATTATCAGAAATAATTGACAATTGACTTTCGAGACTATCTATACTCTGATTTTGTGAAAAAAGATTAACTGAAAGAAACAATATACATGAAAATATAAACAGAAATCTGGTCAATATTGCGATATTTATTAGTTTTGATTTCAAAGTGTTAGTTTTGTTTGTAATGCAAATTTATCTTTTTTTTTCAATTTAAACATGAAACACAGAAACAAAGTTATTGTTCTAATAAAAATAAAAAAAATATTAATTTAAACTTCAAATAAAAAAACAGTAATTAACTTACAATTTTTGCAAGCACAAAATTGCATTTTATCACAAACAAGGACATTTCAACACAATTTTGATATTATTATTAAATAATTCATTAGTTTTATATCATAATTTAGTTCTCAAAGTTTTTTATAAGGCAAAATTTAGTTCAGAAACTCCGCATTATCAAATAATCGGAGTTTTTTTTATTTATGAGGACCAAGGTTTTGATAAATTAAGAATCAAATAAATGCACAGGAAAAAGCAATTATTCTAAAACCCGTTTACTTCAAAAAATAACAATTGGCCACAAATCGCGCCATTTAACACGCAATACCGCCACTTATCACAATTCATTTTAATGTATTTATCCTATGCGCTATATTTGGAATTAATGATATTTAATTGAGAGTTTTCAATTTTCAAAAACGTTACAAATATGACTGAATTTACGAGAAATTTTTTAAAACTAAGCTTAATTTTTGCTTTACTTTTTACTACATCCTCAGTAGTATTTTCTCAAACCAATTATTTGATTAGCACAGGTGGCACAGCTTATGTGAGTACAGGAGACAAATTTTATGATGCTGGTGGTCCTTCGGGAAACGATGGAAATACTGATTACACAATGACATTATGCCCAAACAATCCTGGCGAAGTGGTGGTTGTTGATTTTACATATTTCAATACTTTATGGGATTTTATGTGGGATGAAGAAGACCCTTTGTATATATATGATGGTGCTACTGCAACCGGAAATGATATCGGAAAGCTCATGGGCAATTATAATGTAAAATACAATACTAGCGTAGTTCCTCACGCTATGGGCGTTGAAGCAAATGGTAGTTTTCCTCTAATTGCAACTCCAACAATGTTTGGAGCAACCAATTCGACAGGTTGTTTGAGTTTTAAGTTTGATAATAATAAGCCTGCTCAATATGCTGGTTGGGAAGCTAATATAATTACATATATACCTGCTGGTAATCCAGGTTGTAATATTGATATTGTAGCAGATGATGATTCTATTTGTGTTGGAGACCCTGTAGTTTTGACAGCAACTGGTGCAGTTGTAAGTGCTCCAATAAATAACGATTTTAATGGTTCTACAATAGGAACAGGTTGGGCTGCAACATCGTCGGCAACATTTACAAACAATGCTTGTGGATACCCAAGTTTGGACGGCTCTATTTATGTTTGGATGCAAAATGCTGCGAGTCCAAGATCATTAGTAACAAACTCTATGGATGTATCAAACGGTGGTGCGATAAGTTTTGAATATCGCCAAGCAATTAATAATGGGAATTCATCACCGTGTGAGTGTCCCGATCAGAATGGTGGAACTTTTGAAGGAATATACGTACAATATTCAACAAACGGAGGTACTACTTGGACAACATTTAAATATATATATCCAAACGGAACCGAAGGTAGTTTTGGTGCAGAAGGAGGCTTAACTGGTTGCGGGAATTATGTTAAAAGATGGACAAAGATGCAATATCCTATTCCAACTGCTGCATACAGTGCAAATACAAAATTTAGATGGATTCAGTCTTTAGCTACTAATTCATCAACAGATAATTGGGGTTTGGATAATGTAATTATTTCGATTCCTTCGCCAAGTAATACAATAACAATTCAAAACCTTACAACATCAGCAATAATTGCTACTGCAGTAAATTCAAGTGCTGTTGCGAATGTAAATCCAGCTACAACTACTACATATCGTGCAACTGTAGATGATGGAACTACATCATGCTATGAGGATATTACAATTTATGTTGCAAGTCCAATAGTTGTTTCTTGTGGCGCATCAACTGCGACAAGTGTTAGTTTCAGTTGGACAGCTTCTGCCGGTGCTACAGGGTACAATTATTCATACACAGTTAACGGAGGAGCAGCAACAAATGGAAATACCGCTTCTACAAATTATACTGTTAACTCATTAAATAGTGGAGATAATGTTCAATTAACAGTAACTCCTGTAAATGGAATTTGCACTCAACCTGTTTCTTGCACTTGTAGTACA
Source organism: Bacteroidales bacterium (assembly GCA_038319215.1). Lineage (GTDB taxonomy): Bacteria > Bacteroidota > Bacteroidia > Bacteroidales > ML635J-15 > Bact-19. The sequence continues at coordinate 2,693 of JBBQCZ010000052.1, forward strand.
AGTGGTTGTGCAACTCCAACAGCAGAGGCTGGGAGTCCAATGCAAATAACTTGTTCAAGTAGTTCTGTTGTGTTAGATGGTACAGGTTCATCAACTGGTGCAGGTTATACCTATTTATGGTCAACTGCTGGCGGAAATATTGTATCTGGCTCAAATACTTTAACTCCCACAGTAAATCAAGCCGGCACCTATACTATTACAGTTACAAATACTTCTGGTGGTTGTACTGCTGTTGATAATGTAGTGGTTACTCAAAATATCACAGCTCCTGTTACTGCAATTACAAATAATACTGGGACAACAATACTTACATGTAATACTACAGCTATTTCAGTTACTGCAACTGGTGGAGGTACTTACGCTTGGTCTGGAGGAGCAACTCCAGGAACTGCTGCAAATAATTTTACTTCAGCTGGGTCATATACTGTAACAGTAACTGGTGCAAACGGTTGTACTGCGACATCAAACATTGTTATAACTCAAAATATCACAGCTCCTGTTGCTGCAATTACAAATAATACTGGATCAACAATACTAACTTGCACAAGAACAGCTATTTCTGTGACAGCAACTGGTGGTGGAACTTACGCTTGGTCTGGTGGCGCTACTCCCGGAACAGCTGCAAATAGTCTTACTTCTGTCGGTTCATACACAGTAACAGTCACTGCTGCAAATGGTTGTACGGCAAGTCCAAACATTGTTATAACTCAAAATATCACAGCTCCTGTCGCTGCAATTACAAATAATACTGGAACTGCAGTTTTAACTTGTTCAACGACTTCTATAAGTGTAACTGCAACTGGCGGTGGAACATACGCATGGTCTGGAGGAGCTACTCCAGGAACGGCTGCAAATAGTTTAACTTCAGCAGGATCATATACTGTTACTGTAACTGGTGCAAACGGTTGTACTGCGACATCAAACATTGTAATCACACAAAATATTACACCTCCTGTTGCTGCAATTACAAATAATACTGGATCGACAATACTTACTTGCACAAGAACAGCTATTTCGGTTACTGCAACTGGTGGTGGAACTTATGCTTGGTCAGGTGGTGCGACTCCAGGAACTGCTGCAAATAGTTTAACTGCGGCTGGTTCATACACTGTTACTGTTATAGGTGCAAATGGATGTACGGCAACTTCTAACATTGTTATTACACAGAATATTACACCTCCTATTGCCTCCATTACTAACAATACAGGAACTACTATTTTAACTTGTTCAACAACTGCGATTTCTGTTACTGCAACCGGTGGTGGCACATATGCTTGGTCTGGTGGCGCTACTCCGGGAACGGCTGCAAATAGTCTTACTTCTGCCAGTTCATATACTGTTACAGTCACTGCTGCAAATGGTTGTACTGCCACTGCGAACATTGTAATTACACAAACTGTTAGTCCTCCTGCAGCTTCAATTACAAACAATTCAGGCTCAACTGTTTTAACTTGTGCTACAACTGCGATTTCTGTTACTGCAACTGGTGGTGGAACTTATTCGTGGTCTGGTGGCGCTACTCCAGGAACAGCTGCAAATAGTCTTACTTCTGCCGGTTCATATACAGTAACAGTTACTGCGGCAAATGGATGTACAGCAACTTCTAATATTGTTATTACACAGAATATTACACCTCCTCCAGCTACAATTACAAATAATACTGGAACTACAGTTTTAACTTGTTCAACGACTTCTATAAGTGTAACTGCAACTGGCGGTGGAACATACGCATGGTCTGGAGGAGCTACTCCAGGAACTGCTGCAAATAGTTTAACTTCAGCAGGATCATATACTGTTACTGTAACTGGTGCAAACGGTTGTACTGCGACATCAAACATTGTTATAACGCAAAATATCACAGCTCCTGTTGCTGCAATTACAAATAATACTGGAACTGCAGTTTTAACTTGTTCAACGACTTCTATAAGTGTTACTGCAAATGGTGGAGGTACTTACGCTTGGTCTGGAGGAGCAACTCCCGGAACTGCTGCTAATAGTTTTACTGCGCCAGGTTCATACACTGTTACTGTCACAGGTGTAAATGGATGTACATCAAGTTCAAATATTGTATTAACTCAAACGATAAGTCCTCCAGTAGCAGCAATTACTAATAATACTGGGACAACAATACTTACTTGTAATACAACAGCTATTTCGGTTACAGCAACTGGTGGCGGAACTTATGCTTGGTCTGGAGGAGCAACTCCCGGAACTGCTGCAAATAGTCTTACTTCTGCCGGTTCATATACTGTTACAGTCACTGCTGCAAATGGTTGTACTGCGAGTTCAAATATTATAATTACTCAAAATACAACTCCTCCAGTTGTTGTAATTACTAATAACACGGGCACAACAGTGCTAACATGCAACATTACAAACATTTCTGTTACTGCAACCGGTGGTTTAACCTATGCTTGGTCTGGTGGTACTACTCCCGGAACGGCTGCAAACAGTCTCACTTCTGCAGGTTCATACACTGTAACTGCTACTGCTGCAAATGGATGTACTGCAAGTTCAAATATTATAATTACACAAAACACGACAGCTCCTCCAGCTGCAATTACAAATAATACTGGAACGACAGTTTTAACTTGTAATACGACAGCTATTTCGGTTACGGCAACTGGCGGCGGAACTTATGCTTGGTCTGGAGGAGCTACTCCAGGAACTGCTGCAAATAGTTTGACTTCAGCAGGATCATATACGGTTACTGTTACTGGAACAAATGGATGCACAGCAAGTTCAAACATTGTTATAACTCAAAATATTACACCGCCTACTGCGGGGATAACAAATAACTCTGGAACCAGCATTCTTACATGCACATTCACATCTATTTCTCTAACAGCAAATGGAGGTGGCACATATTCTTGGAGTGGAGGTTCTTCAACCTCTTCTACTTCAAATAATATAACTGTACCGGCATTATATACATTAACAGTGACTGCTGCAAATGGATGTACAGATACAGAGGTTATAAATATTACTCAAAACGTAAATATTCCGACTGCCACAATAACAAACAATACCGGAACTACTATTTTGACATGTAACACAACATCTATTCTAGTTACAGCAGGTGGTGGAAACACTTACACTTGGTCAGGTGGTTCAACCCCAAATAATTTAAACAATACAATTACCACTCCTGGCTCTTACATTGTTACTGTAACAAATGCAAGCGGCTGCACCGACACTGAAACGATTACAATTACTCAAAACATCACGACTCCTATTGCGATAATAACAAATAACACTGGAACTTCTGAGTTAAACTGTAATGTTTCATCAATAAATGCAACTGCAATTGGAGGTATTTTCTACTCGTGGAATGGCGGAAGTTCGGTAAATTCAGCAAACAATACATTTATTACTTCAGGAACCTATACTGTTACTGTTACAGGAGCAAATGGATGTACTTCAGTACAAAGCCTCATTTTAACTCAAAACATTGTTCCACCTACAGCTTTGATTACAAATCTTACTGGAACAAGTGAGCTTAACTGTAACACCAGCTCAATAAACTTAACAGCAACAGGAGGCGGTACGTATGCATGGAGCGGTGGCTCTGCTCCTGCTTCGTCCGCTAATACTGTAAATAATCCAGGAACTTACTTTGTTACTGTTACTGGCACAAATGGTTGCACAGATACTGAAAATATCGTAATTACTCAAAACATTACAATGCCTGTTGCAATGATACAAAACAATACAGGCACTAATCAACTTGATTGTAATACAACCTCAATATCCCTAACTGCGAATGGTGGAAATGTTTACTCTTGGAATTTAGGGTCAAATACTGGCCAATCGACTAATACAATTACATCTGCAGGAACCTATATCGTTACTGTAACTGCACTTAACGGATGTACTGACTCAGAGAGTATTAACATCAGCATGGTTATTCCTCCAACAGTGTCAGCAAACGTAGCAAATGCTCAATGTGGCGTAAACGGTGGAAGCATAAATTCAGCAATCTCCAATGGAAGTCAACCATATTCTATTACATGGTCAAATACTCAAACTACACAAAATATCAGCAATCTAGCTCCAGGAGCTTACACTATTACAGTAACAGATAATGATAACTGTATCGCTACGGCATCAGCAATCGTTGGAATTAGCGGAAACATAAACGCATCCATCACACAGACATCACTAATAAGTTGTAGTGGCGAAAACACTGGAGCATTACTTGCACAGACGTCTAATGGAAATTCACCTGTTCAATATATTTGGAGTAATGGCTCCATGAATTCATCTTTAAATAATCTGTATGCAAACACATATACAACTACCATTACAGACAATTGGGGTTGCACCGGAACATCGAGTTCGACATTAATTAACCCAATGTCAATGCAAATAAATCCAAATATAATCGATATTAGCTGTAATGGTGACGCAAACGGAAGCATACAAATATCTGTCAGTGGTGGCAATTCGCCTTATGCTTATAATTGGAGTAATACTCAGAATTCTTCCAACATTTCTGGTTTATCAGCAGGAACTTATAGTGTAACAGTTTCGGATAATATTAACTGCTCTATTTCTCAATCATTTATAATTATAGAACCTACCTTACTATATTTGGATGAATTACATACCGATGTAAAATGCTTTGGGACTGCAACGGGAAGCGTAACTATGACAGCAACAGGAGGAACTGCTCCATATATGTACACTATTAGTAATGGAGTGACAAATTCTACAGGACGTATCCATAGCAATTTGCCGGCAGGAGCGTATTCATTATTTGTTACTGATGAATCTGGTTGCTATACGCAAAAAGAAATTTTGCTGTATGAACCTGCTGCGTTAGAAACAAACTACATCAGTAGTAATCCGACATGCCGAGAAAATAATAATGGATATATTGATGTAATTGTTAGTGGAGGAACAGCACCTTATTTATTTGCTTGGAATGATTATGTCATAGATATGAATCTGATTTCAGGTTTAGAACAAGGGACTTATACCATAAGCATCACTGATGCTAACGAATGTGAAGAAACTATTAATGCTATTAGTTTAACAGATAATCAAGTTGATTGCATACAAATTCCAGATGCATTTACTCCAAACGCAGATGGCATAAATGACACATGGATTATTCAAGGTCGTGAAATATTCCCAGATGCAATAATATCTGTTTACAACAGATGGGGTCAATTACTTTACACTGCACGAGGCGATGGCGAAGCTTGGGATGGAACATATAATGATAGATTTGTACCAACAGGAACCTACATATTCGTAGTTGACCTTGTAAGAAATGCCAAAAACTACAATGGAGCTGTAACTGTTATCTATTAACACAAAGAAATATTAAAACCAAAACTCTCCTACAGATTATGTATGGAGAGTTTTTTTTTGGAATAATCAATTAAATTTTATTTCGGTTTATCTTTAAAACATCTCCACAGTTCCGTTTATCCCACCGTTCACCACTTTATCACAAACAGCTACCGTTTAAGCCTTATAAATTAAAGGTATTTTATGATATTGTATTTTTACAATGAGTTAAAAAAATGAGGTTTTATCAATTTAAAAAATTATTCAACATGAAAAAGATTTTCAAGTTTTTAAAAACCGTATTTGTGATATTGATTTTATTTTTTGTCTTTTCCAAGGCGCATTCACAAATTACGGTAAACAATTACACAGCATACAATGCTGCTTCAAATTCCATTGTTGCAAATGCTCTGGTGGACACTTTGTTAGGAACGAGTGTCGATTTTAGCAATGCAGCTTTTTATGGTGTTAGGGATGCCAATGGATCTTATGGTTATCAGATTTGTTATTTTACAACTGAGACCACAACTGAATCTACAATGCAAATCTCTCGCGGCATAGCACTAACTAGCGGTAACTCAAATTTAATTTCCTTGGGCATGGCAACGAATCCTGGGCAAAGTAATTCATTTTCAAAAGGTTATAACTCAAGTACACCGGGGGAATTACGAAAATCGACTGCTGGCATGAACGACATGAACATTCTTGCAGGTGCTGTAAATTGGTTCAATGGAGCAGTTCTAGAATTTGACTTTACTCCTACAGGCGATTCTGTTGTTTTCCGTTATGTATTTGGTGGTGAAGAATACAGTGACAATACAAATTTCACAAATTATCAATGCTCTGCATTTAATGATAAATTCGGATTTTTAATCAGCGGTCCTGGCATTAGTGGTGGTGATAGTTACGACAACGATGCGAAAAATATTGCAAGACTGAATAATGGCTCGGAAGTGGGGATTAATTCAGTAAACAATGGAACTGTTGGTAGTAGTGGAACTCCAAACGGTGCCTATATCTGTGAAGGAGCAAATGACGACTGGGTTCAAGGAACTCCAAGTCCTGAATTCTTAGGAACAATCCCAGGCACAGCATTAAACGGTAACACAATTCCATTATATGCTGCTCAAGGTGGACTTACTCCAGGGGCAACATATCATATAAAATTGTTAATTTGTGATGCTACAGATGGAGCTTATGACGCAATTGTTTATCTCGAAGCCGGCAGTTTTATTAGTCCTTCTCCAACATTAACTTTAAATGCAAACCCTTCAACATTATGCGATGGGGAAAGCACTTGGGTAGTTGCAACAACAACCGATCTAGTTACACCAATCACTTATGAATGGAGTAATGGAGAAACTCATACAACAAATAATCCTACCGATTCAATCCAAGTTAGCCCATCTTTAACTACAACTTACAACATTACTGTAACAGATGGTATGATGGCAACATATAATGACTCTTTTGAAATAACAGTTAGTCCATTAACAACTCCTGCATTTAATGCTGTTGGACCATATTGTTCGGGAGATTTAATTCCAAATTTACTCACAACTTCAACTAATGGAACAACTGGAACATGGTCACCTGCAATTGATAACACACAAACAGTTTTATATACTTTTACACCCAACGCAGGGCAATGTTCAAACAATACAACTTTGTCAATAACTGTTAATCCTACAATTATACCAACATTTGATGCAGTTGGGCCTTATTGTAACGGGGATATTATTTCGTCATTGCCTACAACCTCAAATAACGGAGTTGATGGAACTTGGTCGCCCGCAATAAACAATACAAACACGACATTGTACACTTTTACTCCTGCTGTAGGTGAATGTGCAACAAGTCAAACGCTAACTATCGACATTACTCAACCAACACTCCCAACATTTGACGCTGTGGATCCATATTGTACAGGAGATATTATTTCGGCATTGCCAACAACTTCTAATAATGGGATAGACGGTGCTTGGTCACCTGCAATAGACAATATGGCAACTACCATATACACATTTACACCAACAGCTGGTCAATGTGCAACGTCAACAACACTTACAATTATCGTAAATTCTCCTGGAACAGTTCCAACATTCGATGCCGTCGGACCATATTGTAATGGAGATGCAATATCAGCATTACCAATCACCTCAAATAATGGGATAATAGGATCTTGGTCACCAGCAATCGACAACACTGCTACAACAATCTACACATTTACTCCTAATATTGGTCAATGTGCAACAAGCAGTACGCTTACGATAACAGTTAATAATTTAATTAATCCTAGCTTTGACGCCCTTGGACCATTTTGTTCCGGAGCTACAATATCAGATTTACCTCTGACTTCGAACAATGGTGTAAGTGGAACATGGTCTCCTGTTATTGACAACACTCAAACAACTGAATATACATTTACTCCTGATGGAAGTATCTGTGCAATTCCAAACACACTCACTATTACAATCGTGGATAACATATTACCATTATTCGATGCTTACGGACCTTATTGTTCTGGTGAAGCTATTTCAGATTTACCAATCAATTCAAACAACATGATTTCAGGAACTTGGTCGCCCGCAATTGACAACACTCAAACTACTGAATATACATTTACACCTGACGGCGGCCAATGTGCAATACCTACAAACCTAACAATTACGATAAATCCAATTATTACGGCAGCTTTTGATCAAGTTGATCCATATTGTGCAAACGCTTCAATCCCTGCATTAAATTTGGTTTCAACAAACGGAATAACAGGAACTTGGACTCCAGTGATTGACAATACAAATACGACAACTTACACCTTCACTCCTGCACCAAATCAATGTGCTGCTGGTACAAGTATGGAAATTATCATCAATCCAAATATAACACCATTATTTGATGCAGTAAATCCATATTGTTCAGGTGCTACTATTCCAGCATTACCGCTATCTTCTTCAAATGTTATAAATGGAAGTTGGTCACCAGCTATTAACAATACTTCAACAACTACATATACTTTTAATCCAACTTCTGGACAATGTGCAACTACTCAAACTTTAGAGATAGTTATTAATCCGATTCAGATACCAACTCTAGCTTCATTCGGTCCATATTGTACCAACGATATTACAGATTTACTACCAGCTATTTCCTTAAATAGTCTGAATGGAGTTTGGAACCCTTCTGAAATAAGCACTGATGCTGCAGGTGAGACAGACTATATTTTTACTCCAACAGGTTTACAATGTTTTTCAGCAAACTTAATAACAGTTATAGTTTACGATTATCCTGAAGTTGATATTATGGTTACAGATACGATATTATTTTCTGGTCAAGAAACATCTATAATCGTTTCCGGTGCTGATACTTATGATTGGTTCAGTACAAATTTTACAATCTGTGAGAATTGTTCTGTTGCGATTTTTAGTGCTCCAGCAACACAAGCCGAAGATCAAACTTTCACTTTGATTCTAACATCGTCATCAAACTCATGTGCTGTAACTGATACAATTCGCATTACCGTTTTGGGAGATCTCGAAATCGAAATTCCAGAAGGGTTCTCGCCAAATGCTGATGAAAATGGGGATACTTGGGTGATAAAAGGCCTTGAAAGATTTGCTTCAAGCGAAGTGGTTATCCATAATCGCTGGGGTAACAAAGTTTACAGTGCTTCACCTTACAATAACGATTGGACAGGTGTAGCTAATAATGGAGAAAAACTTCCAGCTGGAACTTACTATTACGTCTTTAAACCAGATACTGAAGGCGCAGACGTTTATTCAGGTTACGTTTACATAAACTATTAAAAATTACAGTCATGAAAAAAATTATAATATTTTCTATACTTGCCTCTGCCCTTTTTATTGCAGAGAAAGCTTCGGCTCAGCAAGATCCTATGTTTTCGCAATACATGTTTAACACAATGAGCTTAAATCCTGCTTATGCTGGCAGCTCAGATCTAATATCAAGTAGCCTAATCTCACGCCATCAGTGGATTGGATTAAAAGGTGCTCCTCAAACTCAAACATTAGCTATTCATTCCCCATTAAAAAAACAAGTTGGTGCTGGATTATCAATTATCCGCGATCAAACTGGACCTGTTAATAATTTTTCTGTTCAAACAAACTTCTCTTATTATTTAAATCTTAACAAAGATTCCAGATTGTTTTTTGGTTTAATGGCAGGAATGAATAATGTAAACATTAAACTTACAGAAGTTGGTGGGGTTAATGTTGATGACATATCTTTTCAGCAGAATCTTAACAGCTTTCGTCCAGTTTTTGGCTTTGGTCTATATTTTAGACATCCTAAGGCATACGCAGGAATTAGCATACCAGATTTAGCTCAAACAGATTATACCGGAATAAATAGCTCTTGGGAACACAAAAGACATTACTTTCTGATTGCTGGATATGTTACAGATATCAATGAGCAATTTAAATTAAGAACTACAATGATGATGAGATATGTTAAAAATGCTCCATTATCGGCAGAATTAACTGCTAGTGTAATTTATAATGATCTTATTTGGGTGGGATTAATGTATCGCTTTAGAGACGCTGCAGGTGCATTATTCTGTTTCCAGGTAAATCCAGAATTAAGAATCGGTTATTCGTATGATTATAGTCTTAATACTCTTCGTGGACACCAAGGCGGTTCGCATGAAATAATGCTTAGCTATGATTTCAACTATTTGCCGAAAAAGTACACATCACCAAGATATTTCTAACCATTAAAAACAAATATTATGAATAAATATAAAATATTATTGCTTATTAGCATTATAGCATTTGCAATAGCTGGTTTTGCCCAAGATTCAAAGGAGAAATATTCTGTAACTGATGCAACTTTTAATTCAGATCAGTCGGATTTCTCTGCAACATATTTTAATAATGAAATCGTTTATGTTTCTGACAAGCCTAGCAGCAGTATGCCCGGCAAGAAAGATCCAGCAACAGGTAGAGGATTCTGCGATTTAAAAACAGATTCACAAAGTGACAAAATTTTAAATCTTATAAATAAAATCAATACCAAGTATCACGAAGGTCAAACTAGCATTAGTGCTGATGGCAACTGGGCATTTTTCACAAGGAATTCGTTTTTTCAAAATGAAAAGAGATTTACTGACGACAAACTAATGCCTTTGCAGATTTTCTATGTAAATTATGATAATGGTATTTGGAGTGACGAATTTGATTTCCCTATAAATAGCACAGAATACTCTACAGGCCATCCTGCAATAAGTACAGATGGAAAAACATTGTACTTTGTTTCTGATATGCCAGGTGGTTTAGGAGGAACTGATATTTACAGAATTAGCTTTATAAGTGGAGCTTGGGGGAGTCCAGAAAATCTAGGTGCAACAGTGAATTCAGAGTCAAATGAAATGTTTCCATTCGTTGGAGATGACAATATGCTGTATTTCTCTTCAAACAGAGCTGGAGGCTTTGGTGGTCTTGATGTTTACTACTCTGAGATTAGTGCCAAAAAATTATCTTCTGCACAAATTATGGAATCTCCAATAAATTCTCAATCAGACGACTTTGCTTTTGTTTTGTTACCAGGTAGCGGAAAATTTGCGAAAGGTCTCTTAAGCTCTGACAGGCCAGGTGGAAAAGGACTCGACGACGTTTATGCTTGGGAATATATGATAAAACCATTTAGAATTACAGGTACTGTAACTAATATGAAAGGTGAAGTTGTTGAAAATACAAATTTGATATTCAATGCGCCTGACGGAACAAAACAAATCATCAAAAGCGGACTAGACGGTAAGTATATGGTAGCCGCAGAAAGAAATATAAATTATTATACCACAGTAGATCATACTAATTACTTCAATGATTACTTTAATCTAAAAACCGAAGTTGATGATTTTACAGAATTCCTAGTTTATGATATTGTTTTGGAAGATTTTCCAAAATTTAAGATCAGACCTATTAATGAAGATGGAACTCCTATCGAAGGAATGAACATAAACATTGTTTGCGACAATAAGGACTTATTTACTGGGATTTCAACCCTTGAAGGAATTTATTGGGAATTTCCTCACACATACCATAGAGGAGATAGCGTTACTTTATTGATTGACTTTAACAAAAAAGGCTATTTGAATAAAAAAGTTACTTTTAGAATAGTTATCGAAAATGGTGGAGATGTTGTGATACCAAAGGAACAGTTTATTTTTGTGAAAGCAGAAGAAAAAATGGAGATATCAAAAATTATAGACCTTAATCCAATTTACTACGACTTCGCAAAATGGGATATTAGAGATGATGCAGCTGTTGAACTTAACAAAGTTGTGAAATTCCTAAACGAGAACCCCGACGTTCAAATCGAATTAAGCTCCCATACTGACTGTAGAGGCAGCGACTACAGTAACCTCCAACTTTCTGACAAAAGGGCTAAATCTGCCGCTGATTACATTAAGAAGGGCATAAAAGATCCTAATCAGGTATATGGGAAAGGATATGGTGAAACAAAACCAATTCACAAAGACTGTAATACCTGCACAGAAGAACAACATGCTGAAAACAGAAGAACAGAGTTTACAATCGTAAAAATAAACAATCAATAACTTATAGTTACATAACTTAAAACGCAGTAGCATAACATGTTACTGCGTTTTTTTTATGCCATGGCATTTCCACGAATCTCCTGTAAATGCACTTACTCGTAGCGAATTTGATCCGCAATCTAAAATTGCGCCGTTTAAGTACTCGGCGGTGCGGATTGAGAAGGTTTGAGTGAACTTTTGTAAACTTTAAGCCGCCACTTCAAGGCTCTGATGGCGTCTGCGACTGTATAAACGGGGCGTTGCCCCGTTTTGAAATAAATCAGGCTTTCAGCCTGACACTTACTACAACTTTGGTGCTTTAAATTAGATTTCAGGCTGAAGAGGGTGCGACTTTAGTACAGCAACTTCAGACTTTCAGCCTGATTTTCTGTACACGGTATAGAAGTAATGACTTCAAACTGAAAGCCTGAATTGTCTCACAAAGTTTAAGAGAAGTTTTAGCAGACTTTCAAACTGATTTATCTCAAATCAAACGTTAGCAGCTTCAGGCTGAAAGCCTGAATTTATTTCGACCTGAAGCAACGCTTCAGGTTATTACAACACGATATTTCGAGTCGTAATTATTATAACATTTAGATGTGTTGATTTGTAAAAATTTCTCTTTGAGTACGATAAATATTTTTAGTTTAGTCATAAATTCGTATTTTTATAAAATATTTTATTAAAACTATTCTATTATGAAAGGAAAACTACTCTTACTTATTACCAGTATTTTATTAGGCATTACTTTAAATGCACAGGATGCACAATGGTTAAATCTATCTGCAAAAGGGAATTTGCAATGCGCATATTTGGAATCAAACACCTTGTATGCCGGTAGTATTAGTGGATTTTATAAAATTGACATTGAAAATGGGAATTCAGAGTTCTTTAATAAAGCAAACACTGAACTTATGAATCAGCGTGTAAATGCGATAGTTGTTGACAATAACGGAACAGAATGGTATGGCACCAACAAAGGCTTATACAAGTATCAGGACAATCAATGGACAGCATATTTTGATAATAATTCAGATTTATCTGGAAGTAAAATATACGGCTTAACAATAGACTCTACTGGTAAGCTTTGGATTGCGACTTCTAACGGCATAACAACACTTTTTGGCAATACTTGGAATACATTTACAAGTTCAAATTCTGATTTGCCAGAAGGTAGTATTTGGACAATTGTCGAAGGTTATAATCAAGATATATGGGTAGGAACTGATGTTGGAGGACTTGTCAAAATAAATGGTGATAATATGACTGTCTATAATTCTGACAATTCAGGAATTTCGCATCTCACTGTTTGTACAATAGCAATAGAATCCGAGTCTATAATCTGGTGTGGACATTATGGTGGAGGTATTTCTAAACTTGATGGTGATACTTGGACAAGTTTCAATCAGGGAAACTCAGATTTACCATACAATTGGGTAAGTTCAATATTTATTGACTCGCAAAACAACAAATGGTTCGGAACAGGCGGATTTTACTCAAGTGATGGAAGTGGTCTTGTAAAATATGATGATACAGATTGGACTATTTATACTGAAGATAATTCACAATTATTATCAAATAGAATATTCAGTATAATCAGTGATAATGAAAATGGTTTCTTTGTAATAAGTGAAGGTGGAGCTAATCGAATAAGTTCAGAAGATGTATGGTCTGATTATATTGCTGAGAACTGCGGTTTAACAAGTAATATTATTTATGATATTAGCGTTGATTCTCAGGGTAAAATATGGATGGCAGTAAATAATGGATTGTATAGTTATAAAAATTACATTTGGGAGTTTTTCGACCCAATTATTGCTGGAGCCACATACGAATATTTATCAAGTATATTTATCGACAATAATGATAAAAAGTGGCTGAGTTCTGTAGGATTATATACTTTTGATGTGGATCAAAACTGGACATTTTACACCGAATCGGAATCGGATCTTCCATCAGATGATGTGAGAGATTTTGTTATTGACAATCAACAAAACATTTGGCTTGGAACCTATGGTGGATTAGTAAAAATTTCTGGTGACACTTGGACCATCTATAATCAAGAAAATACTACCATAGACCTATCAGATATATTATCATTAGGAGTTGAGCCAGATGGAAAAGTATGGATTGGAACTAGCCACGGACTATATACTTACAATGGGTTTCTTTGGGAAGAATATTCTTTAGAAGAAGGGCTTCCAAATTCTCGTATTAATACAATTTATGTTGAAGCAAACAATTCAATATGGTTTGGAACAGATTCTGGTTTAGCAAAATTAAAAAATAACATTTGGACATCATACACAGATGAAAACTCTGATTTGTCAGACGCTCCTGTAAGTGTTATTACTCCAGATGCTCATGGAAACCTTTGGCTTGGTACCGGTGGAATGCATTCAATAAAAAAAGCTGGAATTTACAAATTTGACGGCACTAATTTCACAAATTACAACATTGACAACTCTCCACTTACAGACAATAGAATTTCGGCTATTTACATTGATGCGAATGATAACAAATGGATTTCATGTTCATACAATGGCTTAGTTGTATATAATGAAAATGGGGTTGAGATATCTGTTGAACCTAATTTAAGCAATTCTCAGATTACTTCAACATATCCAAATCCCGTAACAGACATTCTGTACATTTCGTCAAATAACGCAGCAGAAATAATATCTATAGAGCTTATTTCAACAACAGGTCAGAAAGTTTTAGTAAAACAAACTACTAGCGACAATAACAGTCTTAGTTTAGCAGGTTTGCCTTCAGGCTTATACTTTTTAAAAGTAAACACAACGAAAGGAACAGAAATTCTGAAAGTACTAAAGAATTAAAAAAAGAGTTTCTTAAAAATAGAAAAAAGCAGTTCTGATAAATAGGACTGTTTTTTTTTTATAAAATGTACCGTTTAAGTACTCAGCAGTGCGGATTGAGAAGGTTTGAGTGAACTTTTGTAAACTTTAAGCCGCCACTTCAAGGCTCAGATGGTGTCTGCGACAGTATAAACTGGGCGTTGCCCCGTTTTGAAATAAATCAGACTTTCAGCCTGACACTTACTACAACTTTGCTGCTTTAAATTAGATTTCAGACTGAAGAGGGTGCGACTTTAGTACAGCAACTTCAGACTTTCAGCCTGATTTTATTTCAACCTGATGCCACGCTTCAGGTTATTTACGTCAACCTGATACCACGCTTCAGGTTATCTACCACTTATTCCAATGCATATTCTCTGGCTTCCACTTATCTTTTGGTTTATCCTCTCCTGTTGGGTAACCAATTGGAATAACATTTAAAGGAATAATATTTTTGGGTAAGCCTAAAGCATTTCTAACAGGGCCTATTCTTTCTTGATAAGGATAAGCGGCAGTCCAAACAGCACCCAAGCCTGTTGCCTCGGCAGCGAGTAAGATATTTTGTGAAGCAGCAGAACAATCCTGAACCCAGTAAGCAGAATCGGCATCGGTAGCGGCTAGTTCCAAATTGCCACATACAACGATAGCAGCTTTTGCACCTCTTAACATTGACGCATTTGGTAATGAATCAGCAAGTGCATTCAATAATTCTTTTTCTTGAATTACAATAAATGCCCAAGGTTGAAGATTCCTTGCGCTTGGTGCAGCCATACCGGCTTTTACCAATACTTCCAGTTGTTCTTTTGTAACTTCTTGATCGGTAAAATGACGCACCGATTTACGATTGTGAATAACATCAATGGCTGGGTTCATAATTACTGTCTCCTTTTTTGCTACTGTAATATTAGTATTATTTGGTTTTAAAAAATTTACATAAATCATTACCAACACTATGATTGCCAGAACAATATTGACAAGTAGCGAAACTTTAATTTCTTTTTTTTTTCCTGACTTTCCCGATTTTCCTCTGAACAAACTAAAGAATGCTCCAGTTGGACAAAAGAAACGGCACCAAGGTTTATTAAAGAATATTGACAAAAACAGCATAACCAAAGCTAATACAAGCACTGCGAGAGACGCAAATTGAAACTTGAATGCTGAAAAAGGTTCAAAATTCTCGATGCTTATATCAGTTGCAACAACAATTAAAACAGCCAATAAGAATAGAAATATGAGTGCAAATGTTTTTAAAATTGAAGTTACATTTGTATCAAATACAACTTTCTTCTTGTTTAACTTCCCTACCAACTCTTGTGCGGCACCAAATGGACAAACGAACTGACAATAAAAAGATTTATTGGTAATTAACGGTAATAAAATTGACAAGAATAAAACAATCAGCAAGAATATCTGCGCGCCAATGTCCATACCGTTAAGCAACCAATTGTTTAATAAAGCAATACTAATAAAATCGCCCTGCCAAAATCCAAGAATACCAACTGACGCAAATAATAAAAATATTCTATACCTGTTGGCCTGCTGCGGAACTAAAAAGCTAAAAATTGCAAAAATCAAAAATAGAAATGATGCAATAATTCCGAGTACTTTTACCCATCCTTTGCCATGCTTTTCTATTTTGGTGTCACAAAATCTTGACAATCGAGTATTAACTGTCTCAATAATTGCAGTACTTGAGAATGTTGCTCCACTAACAGCATCTACTTTTAGCTTTACTGCTTGATTTGGGGACAATCCATTCCATGTATTTAAAAGACCATCTGTAGTCAAACTCTCAATCCAAGATGGAGTTTCTGAGTTTTCAAACAAGTACAACTGTTTAATTTTATTTTTTGAATCAAAAATAATTGCCATTGGTACCGATCCACCAAACCCTTCTATCGAATCACAATAAGGAGAAGTATAAATCACTGAACATTCCAAATCATTTTTAGAATTGTACAAATAGTAACAATCCTGCACTGAATCAAGCTCAAAATAAGAAAAATCTTTACAAATTTCTGGAAAAAACTTAGTTTTATCATTCAACACAACTGTTTTAGGCTCTGCATCATTCTCATTTGAGCGGAAGCTATAACTGAAAATTTTCCCCGAACTTAAAATAATGACTGCGAGTGCAGCAACTAATAAAAATATTTTTAAAATTCTGTTGGTGTTAGCCATATAAATAGAATTAAATAATGAATATGCAAGGTTTTTTGTTCAAATCTAGTTTTGTTTTTTTCCACTCTTCAATTGTTTTGGTCTGAATCATTTCATCCTCACAACTGATGTTTAGCGCAATGCAAAGATAAGTATGAAGATTTAGATTTGAAAGAATATCTTCAAATAATTTATTATTCCTAAACGGAGTATCCATGAATATTTGAGATTGCTTTTCTTTTAATGACCTCTGCTCCAAACTTTTAAGCTTATTTATTCTAAGTGATGATTCAACTGGAAGATAGCCATTAAAAGCAAAATTTTGACCATTTAAACCAGATGCCATAAGAGCCATAAATAAAGATGATGGACCTGACAGCGGCACGACTTTGATCCCCTTTTCATGAGCCATTTTTACAATTACATTACCAGGATCAGCAATACAAGGAAGTCCTGCTTCGCTTATCAATCCTATGCTCAGGCCACTTTTGCATACATTTAAATATCCAGAAATATCTTTCTCTTGAGTATGCTTGTTAAGTTCATGAAAAGTAAGTTCATCAATGATAATATCTTTATCCAACTTTTTAAGGTATCGTCTGGCATTTCTAATGTCTTCAACAATAAAATGTTTCAAATTAGTTGCTATTTTGAAAACAGAATCAGGAATTACTGTATTTGCCTCAGTATCTCCAATAAGGTTTGGGATTAAATATAGGCAGGCTGTTGTAGGATTCATAAAATAAAATATTTACAAAAATAATATATTGTATGGTTTTTTTAGCCAATTCATAGAAATCATTTTTAATTAAACGTGGATAAAGCTATATTTGTAAAAATTATCTAATAGTGGAAGTAATTATTTTAGGATCAGGAACGTCACAGGGAATACCAGTAATCGGTTGCGATTGCCCTGTTTGCTTATCTTCCAACCCAAAAGATAATCGCTTACGTTCTTCAGTACTTTTCAAACACAAAGGTTTAAATATTTTAATTGATGCAGGTCCAGATTTCAGGCAACAAATGCTGCGAGAAGGTATAAATAAGCTTGATGCAATTTTACTTACACATGAGCACAAGGATCATATTGGTGGGCTCGACGATGTTAGAGCTTTTAATTATATGTCGAAAAAACCAGTAGAAGTATTTGCTGAAACTCGCGTACTAGAAGCAATTAAAACAGAATATTCCTATGTTTTCAATAATAACAATTATCCAGGAATACCAAAATTGAATTTAAATACGATTTCTGTTGATGAATTTTATGTTGGGGAAGTAAAAATACAGCCTATAAGAGCGTTTCACTATCATTTGCCAGTATTAGGATTCAGAATAGATGATGTAACTTACATTACGGATGCTAATTCAATTCCAGATGAAGATATACACAAAATAACAGATAGTAAGATATTGATTATAAACGCATTAAGAAAGAAGAAACACATTTCACATTTCTCACTGGATGAAGCTATTTCAGTTGTAAACCACTGTAATCCAGAAAGAACTTTATTTACACATATTAGTCATCACATGGGTTTGCATGATGAGATTTGTAATGAATTACCAGTAAACTTAGAGCTAGCTTTTGATGGACAAAAATTAACAATATGATTATGAAAATATTAATATTAAGCCTATTCTATCTCTTATTCCCCTATTTAGTTCTGATTTTGTCCGAGAAAAGCAAAATCCTCAGGAATATTGGCCCAGTTGTTTTATGCTTCGTTTCTGGGCTTATTTTAAGTTTTACAGGCATACTACCAAGTGGGAGTGCAAACATACAAGATATATTTATGAGCGCAACTGTTGTTCTTGCGTTACCAATGCTTTTGTTCAGCACCAATTTAAAATCATGGAAAAACGTTGCAGGAAAGACACTGCTATCAATGATTTCAGGAGTAGTAAGCTTAATATTAGTGGTTTGTGTAGGCTATTTAATTTGGCACGAAAAACTTGCTGACGCCGATAAGGTAGCGGGAATGATGATTGGATTATACACTGGAGGCACTCCAAATCTTGCAGCTATTCAGTCTGCGCTTGATGTTAATCCAGAATTGTACCTTATGGTAAATACTTATGATTTGTTCTATGGTGCAATATTTCTTTTATCAATTATGAGTTTTGGAAAAGTATTATTAGCATATATTTTACCTGTATTTAAAAGTAAATCAAATAGTTACACCAACGAAGATGAAGCAAAGCTTAACGAAATGAACAACAACCCATTTGTTCGTTCTGAGTTCAAAAACCATCTTATTACAATAGGATTAGCAATACTAGTAGCTGGTATTGGAGCAGGCATTAGCTTTGCAATTACAGGAAAGATTTCAATGCTTATTGTAGTGTTTGTTTTAACGACTCTGAGTCTTTTTATTGGCATGAATAAAAAAGTAAAAGAAATAAAATCTTCATTTAATTTGGGCATGTACTTTATTCTGATTTTCAGTCTGGTACTGGCATCAATGGTAAACATAGAATTATTGAGTAATATAAGCTACGATCTATTCTATTATATTGGATTTACAATATTTGGAACACTTTTTCTTCAAATAATTTGGGCAATTATTTTCAGAATTGATCGCGATACAACCTTAATTACTTCGACTGCCTTAATCTGCTCCCCTCCTTTTGTACCAATGATTGCAGGCTCACTAAAAAATAAAGAAATCATTCTTCCTGGAATAACGGTTGGCATAATTGGCTATGCAGTGGGAAATTATTTGGGAGTGTTAATGGCGTTGTTGTTGAAGAATTATTTGTAAGTTATTCTTTTGCAAATAACTCCTCTATTTCTTTTTTAAGTTTAGGCAAGTGAATTGATATAATTCCCCAAATTATTACATCATCTACTCTATCATATCCGTGTATAACCCAATTTCTTGTGTCAATTATTTGCCACTTACTTTACAGATTATAAGCTTTTCACTTTACAGATTATAAGCTTTTCACTTTACAGATTGTAAGCTTTTTACTTTACAGATTGTAAGCTTTTTACTTTACAGATTGTAAGCTTTTTACTTTACAGATTGTAAGCTTTTTACTTTACAGATTGTAAGCTTTTTACTTTACAGATTGTAAGCATTTCACTTTACAGATTATTAAGTTTTTCAATAAGCATCTTGATACTATGGCAATAGCATGTCTATTTTTCTCTTAAATACCTCATTGCAAACGCATAGAATTTCTGTACAATATAGATATAAAATGTGTGAAAAATAAATTTAATTCTGTTTGTCATTTTCGCTGTTTTTGTCATTGTTTTTACCACTGCGCCTGCTTCTACCTTGCTAAGTGAACAACAAAAACACCGCCAAAAACAAGATTCTGCAATACAATTCCATATAAAGGTTTAACCAATAATAAGATTTTGTGCCACAATAAAAACCTTATTCTTTTTTAAACCTTAATACAATTTAAAACCTATTCAGTTTAACCTTATTACCTATTTTGTAGCCATTATTTATAAAATCTAAAATCGACATGCGATTGCCC
>JBBQCZ010000053.1:0-22455 GCA_038319215.1 Bacteroidales bacterium
TTGAATATAACTTTGTGGTGTTCCAACCATCATAGGCGATAAGTGGACCACATTCGGTCATTCCATATCCGATAGAAAAATTAAATCCAATTGCTCTAAGGAAAGTCTCAACTTCCTCATTCATTTTAGCTCCACCGATTACAATTTCTTTGAATTCTCCACCAAAAGCTACTTTTAATGAAGATAGTACTTTCTTGTACAACAGTTGTTTAAGGATAGGTATCTTAAGTATTACTTTAGCAATTGGTTTGTCAATAGTAGGCTTTATTTTATTCTTATAAACTTTTTCAATTACAAGTGGAACAGATAAAATTAATCGTGGTTTTATTTCACCAAATGCTTTTAAAATGATTTGTGGAGAAGGTAGTTTGCCAAGAAAAATGATTGTACATCCTTTAGAAAAAGGAAATAAAAACTCAAAAGCAGCTCCATAGCAATGTGCTAGCGGTAAAAACGATACAATTCTATCTCCTGATTCCAGAGGCATATTGGCTCTTGCATATCGAATGTTGGCAGCTAGCGAATTGTGGTTTAACATAACGCCTTTTGGCTGCCCCGAAGTCCCTGAGGTATAAAGTATTGATGCTAATTTATCATTTGGAATATGTTCAAGTTTGAATTGATCAGAACCTATGCTACTTATATCATTGTTGAAAGCAATAAAATCGGTTGTGTAGTCGTGTGCAACACCAAAATCATCAAGATAATAAACCGTATTTAAATGTTCAAATTTTGTAAAATCAAGTTTTTGACATATAAATTCTGATGAGAACAATAATTTAGAGTCAGAATGATTTACCAAATTATAAATGTCTTTTGGTGTAAAATCTTGTAATAAAGGCACAATAACAGCCCCGTAAGTAACAGTTGCAAGATATACAGAGCCCCAATATGCTGAGTTTTTACCAATTAATGCAACTTTGTCACCATGTTGTAATCCATGTTCTTTAAAAAGATTGTGAAGCTTTATTATCTGATTTCCAAGTTCACCAAATGTAAGACCTCCGTTGTCATAATCTTGTAATGAGAGTTTATCCCAATTCTCAAGAATAGCATTTTCAAAATACGCTGTAAGGTTTTCTTTTATCATAATTCTCAAAATTTTGAACTTGTAAAGTTAAAATTATAATATTAATATTTATGAAATCTTAACATTTTTTTACCTGTTTATTTGCTTTTATACTGATAATGAATTACTTAATAACAAACCTATCTATGAGAGTAAAAACTTTAATTATTTTTACTTTTTTGAACAATATATTTAGTTTAATTTCGTATTTTTGTTAGATATAGTTTAATGATGTATAAATTTATTACATAAAATGAAAAGATATTTTTTAATTATTGCCTTCTTTTGTACTGTTTTTATTTCAGTATTAAGTGCTCAGAAAAACCAAAATTATTCATATAATCATGAGGTGTACATGGCAAACATGGATCCTGTTTATATTAAACCTGAGAAAAATATTGCGAAAATTGTTTTTACAAACACTAATACTAAGTCAAAAATCGAAATTCAAAACAAATATTTTGACAATGCTGGTAGAATACTAAAACATGAAAAAATTGACAAACACGGTAACCTAAAATCTAAATTTACTTTTGAATATTGTAACGATACTATTAGTAATCCTGAAAAAATTGTGATTTACTCCACAAGTGGAAAGCCTATAAAGACAGTAATTTATAAAAGAGATTTGAGAGAAAAAATGACAGAGTACACGACTTTAAATGATGACAATATAATTATTGAGAAAAATTTATGGTTTTACGATTTGGATGGAAAAGTAACAAAATCTGAAAAGTACTCGAAACGTGGTGAAAAACTAAAAAAAGTTTGGTTGTATTCTTATAATTCAGATGGTAAATTAACCGAAGCCAAGCTTTGCGATGGCAAGAATAAAACTTTACATTTATGGGAGTATAATTGTAATGAGGAAGGTGTCAAATTTGAAAAAGAAAAAGATCTTACCCAAGTTTGTAATTGGACCAAAGTAGATGATTCTTATTTTATTACAGTTTATCAAACTTTTGACGATAAAGGTAAAATCAGAAAATATGTATCTAAGTTTTCTTCAGCAGATAGTGTAATTGTAGAATCTACAACATTTGATGAGAATGATGTTCTTTTGAATAGGTTTGTTTATGATGGTAATTACAAAAAAAATCTTAGTTCCGAATACTTTAAAAAAGGTATATTGTCTTACAAAAGTGTTAATACTTACAATGGCGATTTGATAAAATCAGTTGAGGTATTTACAAAGAAAGGCTTTGTTGGTAAAACAGAATACTTGTATAATGATAAAAATTTGTTGACTCAAATTAATAAGTATGATAAAGACAATGTTATTAGTAACAAATTGGTTTTGGAGTATGTTTTAAGGTAATAACTACTGTATCTATTTTCTGGTATTTATTGTTGCATAAAGCTATAAGTAATTTTCCCAGATTCGGTTTTGCCTCCAGCTATTGTTGTAAATTTAGATTTTAGCGCAGCTTCTTTTGCTGCGTTACTAATACAGCTAGCATCACCATTAGATTTTGCAGAAACAACATTGGCCGATTTTACAGATCCATCGCTTGCAATTGTAATGCTTATAACTACATTTCCGCCATCTTTACAAGTAAAAACTGGCACATTTATGTACGATTTCCCACGTTCCTTGTTTTCAAGTTCTACATAAACTAACGCAGGTCCCGAATATGAGCTAGCAGAACTACTATTGGTAGATTGATTATTTGTAGTAGTATTGCTTTTTTGATTTTCTTTCATGTAGTCTTCATAAGTGCTACTCATCATCTTTTCGTAATCGTCGCCGTACTTTTCTTTAAGCATTTCAGCTTCATACATTTTTCGCATATCTTCTTGCGACATTGCCTGCATATTGGCATTTTGAGTGTTTCGATTGTTTGAGCCTACATTGCGAATCTCGTTCAAATATTTTTCAATTTCAATATCGTCGAGTTCTTTTTGTGTGGCTTTGTCTGGCTTTTCTTCTTCTAGCATTTCTTCCATAAACGCTGGATCGATAATCATATAATCTTCTTTGTCGCTATGAGGCGTTTTGATTTGAAAAGCCATAGCCGTAACAATAACAATTAAATGAAAAAGTATTGTTCCAAGAATCCCGTTAATATTTCGTTTAAAAAATCCTGACATATTTTGCAAAATTAGCTAATATTTACGGAGTATGAAACTTAAATTTTAAAAGAATTCAACATCGTATTATTAGTAAACAATTTGGAGATACTTTTTTTACTCAAAATTCATAAAACAGACAATAGTTAGGATGAACACACTAATTTATTCCTCATATATATATAGTATAGGCAGCGTTTTTACATAATTTTGGTTTTGGCTTTTCTGTGTTTTCAATCCATACAGGAATATACAGCTATTTTTTCAACAAAACCCTTTGTAGTTATGAAAAAAACACTAATTTTGCAGCTCGAAATTTTTATTAACATAATGTCCAACAAAATTAAAGAAAAAACAAGTTAAAAACATGACAGAACAAGAAAAAAACGAGGAAACTGAAAACATTCAGATCTCAGAAGAAGTAAACGAAGTTACAGAAGTTGTAGCAGAAGTAAAAGAAGAAGTTGTAGCAGAAGTAAAAGAAGAAGTTGTAGCAGAAGTAAAAGAAGAAGTTGCAGCAGAAGTAAAAGAAGAAGTTGCAGCAGAAGTAAAAGTAAAAGCTACACCAAAACAAGAAGCTGCTCCGAAAAAATCAGGCGAAATTAAACCAATTGAAGATTTTAACTGGGAATTAATCGGAAAAAGAGACGAGTCTTACTCAAAAGCACAACGTGCTGAATTAGAAGATCTTTACAACAACACATTCAAATTAGTTGAAGAAGGCGAAGTTGTAATGGGAACAATTGTAGCAATCAACAAACGCGAAGTTGTTGTAAACATTGGCTACAAATCAGAAGGTATTATCAACGCAAACGAATTCCGTACAGAAAACGAAATGAAAGTTGGCGACAACGTTGAAGTTTTTGTTGAAAACATGGAAAGCATTGACGGACAGTTGATCTTATCACACAAAAAAGCTAAATCACTCAAATCATGGGAGCGTGTTAATGCTGCTTGTGACAATGACGAAATTGTTAAAGGTTACATTAAATGTCGTACTAAAGGCGGTATGATCGTTGACGTATTCGGAATTGAAGCATTCTTACCAGGATCTCAAATTGATGTGAAACCAATCCGCGATTATGACATTTTTGTAGGTAAAACTATGGAATTCAAAGTTGTTAAAATTAACGAAGAATTCAAAAATGTTGTTGTATCTCACAAAGCACTTATCGAAGCAGAACTCGAAGAACAGAAAAAACACATTATCTCAAAACTTGAAAAAGGTCAGGTTCTTGAAGGTACTGTTAAAAATATTACAAGCTACGGTGTATTTATCGACCTCGGCGGCGTAGACGGTTTAATTCATATTACCGACTTGTCATGGGGTAGAGTTACTCATCCTGAAGAAATCGTTACACTCGATTCTAAAATTCAGGTTGTTATTCTAGATTTTGATGATGACAAAAAACGTATTGCTTTAGGTCTTAAACAATTAACTCCTCATCCATGGGATTCACTTAGCGAAGCACTTCAAGTAGGTGACAAAGTTAAAGGTAGAGTAGTCGTTTTAGCTGATTATGGCGCATTTGTAGAAATTACTACTGGTGTTGAAGGTCTTATTCACGTTTCAGAAATGTCTTGGTCACAGCACCTACGCTCAGCTCAAGAGTTTATGAAAGTAAGTGATGAAGTTGATGCAGTTATTTTAACATTGGACCGCGAAGAGCGTAAAATGTCACTTGGTATCAAACAATTACACCCAGATCCTTGGGAAGAAATTGAAAAGAGATATCCAGTTGGTTCAAAACATCAGTCAAAAGTTCGCAACTTTACCAACTTTGGTGTATTTGTTGAACTAGAAGAAGGTGTTGATGGATTAGTTCATATTTCTGATTTATCATGGACAAAGAAAATTAAACATCCAGCAGAATTTACTTCTATCAACGCTGAATTAGATGTTGTTGTTTTAGAAATAGACAAAGACAACCGTCGTTTAAGCCTTGGCCACAAACAAATAGAAGAAAATCCTTGGGAAGTTTTTGAAACTATCTTCACAATTGACACTATTCACGAAGGAACAATCGTTGAAATGAACGATAAAGGATCTATCATTTCTCTTCCTTATGGTGTTGAAGGTTTTGCTACTCCAAAACATCTTGTTAAAGAGGACGGAACTCCTGCTAAAATCGATGAGAAATTAGAATTCAAAGTTATTGAATTTAACAAAGACGCTAAGAAAATCTTTGTATCTCACTCAAGAATACATGAAGATATAAATAAAGCTCAAGCTCAAGAGGAGAAACATGCTAAAGGCGAAAAAACATCTTCACCTAAAAAATCTAAACCTCAAGGTGACAAAATCGAGAAAACAACTATCGGTGATGTTACAGATCTTGCAGCATTAAAAGAAGAATTACTTCAACAAGAAAAGAAACAAAAATAATTTGTTTTATATAAATGAAAAAGCCTCGCAATTAGTGAGGCTTTTTTTTATGCTAATAATTTAAAAGTTGTTATTATGTTGGTATTAATACTCAAATATTTTCCATATTTTTTCATCAGGTGTGGGAGCTTTGATTGTAATGGCTTCCTTTGTTACAGGATGAATAAAGCTAATTTCTGAAGCATGAAGATTTATGCCTCCATTTGCATTTGAACGAGCATATCCATATTTGAGATCACCTCGTATTGGACATCCAATATCTGCAAGTTGGCAACGTATTTGATGATGACGGCCTGTGTGTAAATTTATACTTAGTAAATAGTATTTCTCTGATTTTGCAACAAGCTTATAGTCGAGAATTGCTAGTTTAGTTTCTGCAGATTCTTTATCACGTACATATGATTTATTTTGCTTTGTGTTTCTAAATATATTCCCTGTTAGCCGGTCGCTGTCTTTGGGTGGTTTATTTGCACAAATAGCAAGATATGTTTTTTTTGCTTCTTTTGTTTTAAAGAGTTCGTTTAATCTAGTAAGAGCTTTACTTGTGCGCGCAAATAAAATTACTCCACTCACTGGTCTATCAAGGCGATGTGTAACACCAAGGAAAACTTCTCCAGGTTTGTTGTATTTTTCCTTTATATATTGCTTTACAATTTCCGACAAGGGAATATCGCCGGTTTTATCGCCCTGAACAATATGACCACTTTTCTTATTAACGGCAATAATATGATTGTCTTCGTATAAAACTTCTGGAAAATCCATATAATTTAATTTCGCTTAAACTAGTATTGTTCGTTTTTATTCGGGAAGTCACTTTTTTTAACGTCCTCGATGTATTTTACAACAGCCTCACTAATTACAGTGTCTAGATTAGCATATCTGCGTAAAAATCTTGGCGAAAACTCTTGAGTAATGCCAAGCATATCATGTAAAACCAATACTTGTCCATCTACACTTCCCGCGCCAATACCAATTATTGGGATTTTTATTTCTGAGGCTATCTGAGATGCTAAGCTAGCAGGTATTTTTTCCAATACAATTGCGAAACAGCCCAATTCCTCTAATAAATGAGCATCGGCAATAAGTTTTGAAGCTTCTTCTTCTTCTTTTGCTCGAACAACATAAGTCCCAAATTTATGAATACTCTGAGGCATTAATCCAAGATGACCCATAACTGGAATGCCAGCAGATAAAATTCTTTTAACAGAATCTTTAACTTCTTCGCCACCTTCAATTTTTACAGCCGCTGCGCCAGTTTCTTTCATTATTCTAATTGCTGACGATAAGGCAAGTTTTGAATTACTTTGATAAGTGCCAAAAGGCAAATCAACAACTACTAGTGCGCGATTAACTCCACGAACAACTGACGCAGCATGATATATCATCATATCTAAAGTAATAGGTAGGGTAGAATCATATCCCGCCATTACATTTGATGCCGAATCTCCAACAAGAATAACATCTATTCCAGTGCTATCTAGAATTTTTGCCATACTATAGTCGTAAGCTGTCAACATTGCAATTTTTTGTTTGCTGCGCTTCATTTCCAATAGAACATGGGTTGTAATTTTGCGAACTTCTTTATGTACTGACATTTTTTTATTTTTTAATTGCCAAATAATTTCCTAATTTTGACGTTTTAATAAACGCAAAGATAATAAGATGAATTATATTAGTTTAATATTACTTGCTTTAATTTCAATTTTCGTTTCTTCATGTAGTACAGATGTTGATGTAAATGGCGAATGGAATGATATTCCAATTGTATATTGTGTTCTTGATCACTCTGCAGACGTTCAGTACGTAAAAGTAAATAAAAGCTTTTTAGGTCCGCTACCTGCATCTGTTATGTCTCAGGTTAGCGATTCGTTGTTTTACCAAAGCGTTAATGTTGTTATCCATGAATACAAAAATGGATACATGACTCAATCATGGACTTTTGATCAAGTTGATTCTATTCAGAAACCTGATGGTTATTTCGCATCAGATAAAAATACTATGTGGTCAAAACAAATGAACTTATCTTCTGATGCGGAATATGAATTAGTTGTTAGCATAAATAATGGAGAGCATACTGTTAAGGCTAAAACTGAATTAATTGATGGCGTTTATATGAAAAAACCATCAAGTTTGGTTCCTACAGTTGAATTATACAATTATAATGGAGATGGTGAGTATCAATATAATAATGGTACTAACGGAAAAGTATTTCAAATGTCTATTACATTTAATTATTTAGAAATTGTTGATGGTGATACTTCAGATGTGAGCAAGTCAATTGTATGGTTGCAAGGGAAAGAATACCGCACTAATCAAAATCCATCAGATGTTACAGGTAAATACTCAGTATTAGCGTTTTACAATCTTTTAGCTTCTTCTATCGAGCCTGCAGCTGCTAATGTAAAACGTTTGGTAAAAATGCCCAATAGCATCGAATTTAATTTAGTGGCAGTTGATGAAAACTATCTTACTTATATGGAAGTAACAGCCCCTTCTAATGGTTTAGTTCAAGAAAAACCATCTTTTACAAATCTTGAGGGAGGTTTTGGTCTATTTGCCAGTAGATATAATATTGGTTTGATTAAACCATTAAGTGGAAGAACTTTAGACTCGATAAATAGGGGTATTTATACTAAGAATCTTAATTTTGCCGATCGATATGATCCTTATTACACTGTTTACGTAACTAACTAAACCAAATTATAAAATAAAAAAAAGCAGGAACTAATTCCTGCTTTTTTTTTATGCATTGTTTTACTTAAAATTATCTGATTTTTGCATCAACTTGAGTCTCAAATGCTTTTACTAATTTCTCCATGATTTTTTCAATTTGTTTATCTGTCATGGTCTTTTCTTTGTCTTCCAAAATAAAGCTTAGAGCATAAGATACTTTGCCAGGTTCTAAATTCTTACCTTCGTAAACATCAAATAAATTTATCCCTGTTAAAAATGATGATTCTGATTTAAATGCTATTTCAGTTAATTGTTTGTAAGTAATCGATTTGTCTATTAGCAGAGCAAGATCGCGTTTCACTTTTGGAAATTTAGAAACTGGAACATATTTGACGTTGCTATCTTTTACTAACTTTATAACTAAATCCCAATTTATTTCGGAATAAAATACATTTTGTGAAATATCAAATTTTTTCAATAATCCATCGCAAAGTAAACCAATAGTACAAAGGTCTATACCATCAATTTGAAATTTTTGAGCATAAGTAAACTTTGAATCAGAAATCATTTCTGATTGTAGAGAATCTAGTTCAATATTTAACTTTGCAAATAGTACATTTAAGTGTGATTTGAGGTAAAAGTAATCACTAGGATTGTCTTTAAGGTTCCAACTCTGTGTGTTTTTCTTGCCAGTAACCCAAAGACCTAAGAATTTATTTTCTGAATATCTGCTAATGTCTGAAATTTTAGAAATATTTTCATTTGCATGATATGTTCTGCCAAACTCAAAGACCTTAATGTCTGAAGTTCTACGGTTTATGTTGTATGCAATGCTTTCTAGTCCACCAAAAACAGGAGATGGGCGCATTACACTCAAATCATTGCTAAGTGGATTGTAAATCTTTACAATGCTTTTATCATCGTCATTAAAAAGATTTCCATTAATTAGAGAGTTGCACATTATCTCATTATAACCATGTGAAGCTAATAAATCAGCAATAGAATTTACAAGTTTTTCTTTATCTGGTTTTTCTGTATTATTGATAGAAATAGAAATTTTTTGAGGTATTTCAATATTATTATAGCCATATATTCTCAAAATATCCTCAACAACGTCGGCTTCACGATATACATCAACTCTGTAAGACGGAATTTCAAGTATAAGACTATCGTTATTTCTTTCTATAATTTTAATCTCTAAGGCTAGGATAATTTTGTCAATTTCGACGTTAGGAATATCTTTTCCGATTAATCTTTTACACCTATTATAACTAAAATTTACTTCTTTGTTTTTAATTGCTTGCGGATAAACATCAATAATATCTGAAGATATTTCACCAGCTCCAATCATTTCAATGAGTGTTGCAGCGCGTTTTGCAGCAAATATGGTCATGTTTATATCGGCACCTCTTTCAAATCTGAATGAAGAATCGGTAGATATACCATGTGTTTTAGCAGTTTTGCGAACCCAAACAGGATTAAAATAGGCAGATTCTATAAATATTTTACTTGTTGAATTTGAAATGCCAGAATCTATGCCTCCGAAAACTCCTGCAATACACATTGGGTTTTCTTGGTTACAAATCATAAGATCTTTGGAGCCTAATTTTCTTTCAAGTCCATCAAGAGTTACAAATTTTGAATTTTCAAAACCTGGCTTAACAATTATCTTGTTTCCAGAAATTTTGTCGCCATCAAATGCATGTAAAGGATGTCCAGTTTCGTGAAGAACATAATTAGTAATATCAACAATATTGTTTATTGGGTTTAAGCCAATTGCTTTTAGCTTGTTTTTTAGCCAGTCGGGAGATTCTGTAACTTTAATGTTATCCATACATATCCCAGAGTATCTTGGACAAGCAATATTGTCGGGAACATCAACTTCGATTTTGTAAGTATTTTTAGTGACTTTAAAATTTGAAATGTCTGGAAATTTGTATTTAATGTTTTTAAATGCAGCAATATCACGCGCAACACCAATATGACTAGCAGCATCAATTCTGTTAGGAGTGAGGTCAACTTCCATTACAATGTCATTCTCGATATTGAAATATTCTGAGGCAATAGTTCCTACAACGCTATTCTGCGGTAAGACCATAATGCCTGCATGAGATTTGCCAATACCCATTTCGTCTTCTGCGCATATCATTCCAACTGATTCTTCGCCGCGAATTTTTGCTTTTTTTATTTCAAACGATCCTTGATCTGAATAAATTATTGTTCCTACAGTTGCAACAATCACTTTTTGACCAGCAGCTACATTTGGAGCACCACAGACAATATTTAATATCTCGGATTGTCCTATGTTTACTGTTGTGAGATTTAGCTTATCTGCGTTTGGGTGCTTAGCACATGTTAGTACTTCTCCAATTACAAATCCTTTAAGTCCACCTTTAACTGAAGAAATCTCTTCAATTCCTCCTGTTTCCAACCCAATTTGGGTTAAAATTGCAGCAAGTTCATCTGGACTGTCGTTAATATCAATGTAATTTTTAAGCCAATTGTATGAAATATTCATATATGCAAATTTTTAAAATGCAAATTTAAAAAAAGAATCTGTTTTATTAAAAAATTGAAGACTTTTGACACAATAAAAATCTGAAAATTAAATTATGGAGCTATTCTTTTTATTGGACACTATCTTCTGCAAAAATTATTTCTAGCTTAGAATAATATAAATCCGTATAATCATCAAGATATTCCATGTAGTCATTATAAAGATCCGGACATTCATTTTCTACTCTATCAAATTCAGGTTCAAATACTTCTGCAAAACCTTCCATTAGCTTTATACTGTTAATTGAGATGGAATCTGATATGTTTATTTTTTCGATGACGCTGAAAAACTTGTCAGTAAACTCTGTTATAGCTTTTTCAAGCGAAATACAATCAGGAAACTCTGCACTGTTGTATTGGTTTAATAATATTGATAAGTTTTTTATTTCTAAACTCAAGTTATTATTTTCTAAACTCACAATGTCTTTTGCAATATTATTCGTTATTGTATTGTTTTCGGGTTTTGACAATTCATATTTTGATGGTAATGTGTTTTTAATAGGAGTAGAGTGGCTATTTTCAACCTTATCAAAGGATGGTGTTTCAATTGATATGTTTTTTGCTGAAGATGTTATCTTCACTGTGTCAAGAGCATCCTTAGATTTTCTAAATTCAATATTTTTTTTCTCCTTTATATTCTGACAAGAAAAGCTAAATACTGAGACAAGAATAATCGCAAATGCTAATTTTAAGGTTTTCATGACAATGTTTTTCCATCATTTGCAAAAACTAGTCCGTTTTCACAAAAAAAATAGGGTTGCCTAAAAGACAACCCTATGTAAAATATTATTAATTTAAAACCTTAGTCAATAGGTTTTTCAGTAACATCTTCTTCTACTTCTTCCCAATCTTCTGTCCATTCGTCAGCACCCATGTCGTCGTATAAGTCTTCTAAACCATAAAGTTTCATGATTTTAGGCATATATTCTTCCATTTTCTTTTCAAATTTAGCCTCAAAATCGTTGAATTTATCTGGACAATCTTTTGCGAATTTTTCTGATTGAGACTCAAAACCTTTCATGAATTTATCGAAATCTTCAACATCTTTTTTAGCTTGCTCATCGCCCTCTATGGCTTTATCAATAGTTGCAAAATAAACGTCCATCATTTCGCTAGCAGCTTCGATAAATTTATCACAATCTTTAAATTCTTTGTCGTCGTATTTTTTCTTAAGCTCTTCTAAAGTTGTCGCTTTTTTATCTTTACAAGAAAAAACGCTAAAGAGAATTAGTCCGGAAACAACATACAATAATACTTTTTTCATAAAATTATAGTTTTAATTAGTAATTATTTGTAAATATATCAATTTAATATGTGCCATACAACAGTTGTTGATAACTTATTTGCTTTTGTCAGGAAATTCGGGAATTGAAGGTTTTGTTTTTTCAAACTTCGCGAGTTCGCCAATTATTACTTCAATAGCTTTATCTAATTGATAATCATTTCCCATAAATTCTTGATAAGGGTCATTTTTTACAATAATATCTGGATCAACACCAATTCCCTCAATAATCCAACCTGATTCATCGTAGTGAGCAAATTCTGGTTTATACAAAGTTGCACCATCAATAAAAGGCAAACTACCACGAATTCCAACAACGCCACCCCAAGTTCTAACGCCAACAATTGGACCTAGGTTGTGTTTTCTAAATTGATAAGGGAAAAGATCTCCATCCGAAGCAGAATACTGATCAATTAACAGAACTTTTGGACCTAAAAGCATTCCGTCTGGTTTCATGTTTGGTTCAGGAACATCTCTCGACATTGCCATCATAGACATTTCTCTTCTAAGTCTTTCTATAAGTATTGGGCTTACATTTCCGCCACCATTTCCTCTGTCATCAATAATAATTGCTTTTTTTGCTAATTGTGGATAATAGTATTTTACAAATTCATTTAATCCAACAGCTGACATGTCTGGAATGTGAATGTAGCCAACTTGACCATTTGTAGCTTCACTAACTTTTTGAATATTATTTTGAACCCAATTAAAATAAATTAAATCCGATTCGTCAGCAAGAGGTTTTATAAAATACTTTGTAACTGCCTTATTGTCTGGTTTTTCACTTATCCCAATTTCCACAATTTTATCAGCCTGGTCAAGCAAAAGAGAATATATATTATTTGTACTGCTAACATCTTTACCATTGATGGAAATAATAAAATTTCCTTCGTTAATATTGATCCCGATTCCAGTAAGAGGCGATTTTAGGTTGTCTTTCCAGTTTTCGCCTTTATAAATCTTTACTATTTTGTAATATCCAGATCTTTTGTCTCTTTCAACTTCAGCGCCTAAAAGTCCTGTTTTAATACGTTTAATTTCTTTTCTATCTCCTCCACCAACATAAGCATGACCTGTATTTAATTCTCCAATCATTTCGCCAATTAGATAATTCAAATCATTTCTATCGTTTACGTAAGGAAGTAGTTCTGCATATTTGTCTTTTTGCTTTTTCCAGTCAATTCGCTGCATCATCGGATCATAAAAATAATCACGCATTTGACGCCAACTCTCATCGAATATTTGTGCCCATTCTGCTTTTAAATCAATATTTACATTCAAATTATCCATGCTTACAGGTTTGTGCAAATTGATGGAATTGCCGCTAAAATCAGTAACATACCAATCGCCGGAATTATAAATAAGAATTTTTTTATTGTCAGAGCTTATCTGATAAGTAGAATAGTCTCCCAAATCTTTTGTAGTAAGCTCGTCAAAATCAAATAATTTTAATTTTGGGTTTTCGCCTATACGACTTTCGACAAAGAATAATTTATCATTGTTATAATTTAAATTATTGTAATTACCTGCTAACATAGGCAGTACACCAATTCTAGATTCTATATTATTTAAGTCAATTCTAAATGTACTTGGTTTTTTCTTTATTGTATCTTTTGAATAAACTTCGGTATTGCTTGGAGCAAAAGGACTTAATGTTTCTGTTGTTAGGGTTAAGAAATAAATTCTACTCATGTCCTTGTAGGCAATATTCCACTCTGTATTTGAATAGATAGGATTAAAATCACGATTAGAAACAAAAAATAAATACTTTCCATCGTTACTAAAAATTGGATTGTAAGAATCGTACCAAGTAGAGGTAACGCATGTAGTTTTATTTAGCTTAATATCGTATAAGTATATTTGTGAAACTCTGTTGCTATCTTGGTCAGAGTAGGCAATCCAATTGTTGTCTGGTGACCATTCATAGTTATTTATTTCCCAAATTGAAGATGTGCGAACAGTCTGAATTTTTTTTGAATCGATGTTTATATAGTTTAATTCAAGATTTTTATTGTGCCATAAAATATTTTTACTGTCGGGAGACCATTGTAAACTATATATGTATCCAGTACTGTATTCGGTGAGCTGTATTTCGGAATCTGGTTTGTCTGGAGTTTGAATATAAATTTGATACTCTCCAGATTTGTCAGAAATATAGGCTATATATTTTCCATTTGGAGCCCAAACCGGATTTCTGTCATGTGCTCCAGATGAATTGGTAAGATTTCGTGTAATTCCTTCTTTAACAGGAACTGAGAAAATTTCTCCTCTTGCAGACAGTATTAACCTAGAACCATCAGGGGCAATATCAATATTTGCAATATTATTAGAAACATCTTTGTAAACAGTTCTACTCGCTGCTAAATCTTCACGAATACGAATTGTCATTTTTACTACCTTTGAAGCTGTAATGTCGTAATAGTAGAGGTAACCACCATTCTCAAAAACTATTTTGTCAGTTCCTAAAGTTGGGAATTTAATATCATATTTGACAAAGTTTGTTAATCGTTTTGTTTCTTTTGTTATTAAATCATAAACGAATAAGTTCATTATCTTTTCGCGGTCGGAAAGAAAATAAATTTTATCAGCATGCCACATTGGGAATATATCTTGATATGGAGTATTGGTGATATTTGTAGTTTCATGTGAGTCGAAATCGTGAATCCAAATATCATCGGCCATTCCGCCTTTGTAATATTTCCATGTTCTAAATTCCCTAAAAACTTTATTAAATGCTAATTGTTCTCCATCTGGGGAGTATGAACACCAACTGCCAGTTGAAAGAGGTAGCTGAGTGCTTAGCCCACCATTAATCGGAGCTAAAAATAAATTTCCTTTAAAATCATTAAACGACTTGGATCTAGAACGATATATTACATTCTTTCCATCATTAGTCCAGCCCATTACAATATTATTTGGACCCATTCTGTCAGAAATATCATCACGTGAAAGTGTTGCAGTAAAAGTTATTCGTCTTGGTGAGCCTCCAGAAATTGGCATAGTGTAAACTTCTGTATTGCCATCATATTGTGCGGTAAACGCAATAGTTTTTCCATCTGGAGAAAAATGAGGGAATATTTCATATCCATCATGAGATGTTATTCTAGTAGCAACTCCACCATCTGTGGAAGTTATGTATAGATCGCCAGCATAGCAAAAAACAACAGTATCTCCATAATTTGCTGGAAAACGCAGAAGTCTTGTTTCTTCAATCGAAAATGCTGAAAAAACAATTAGGATAAAGAAAAAAGAAAACAATATTTTTTTCATAAAAAACCCTTTATATATCCACCTCGAGCTTATATCCCATACGACCAGCAAGCATTGCGTTTTCGTACGAGTATTCAACTCCTAAAACTTTTGGAAGATACAAAGAATTTACGATATTGTTTAAAATATTAGAAGTTTTTAGACGAGATACTTGCCCAACCGATAACATGAATTTAAATAAATACTTTTCGTTGAATTTTTCTGAAATCCCAGAATCGCAAAATCCTGACTGAATATACACTGTTCTGATTCCCAATTTTAAAAATTCACCACTTGCAGAGGCTAAATATCCGTGCATAGCTCTGTTAGAAGATGTCCATTCGTCTGTGTCTATAAACTCGATATCTTCCGCCGCAGTCCCTAAAGTGAAAATAGTTTCTTTTATTAGTGGTATAATTGAACCTGTTATTTTAGCTGGGGCAGAAAAGTTTACATCAAAGCATTTGTCTTTTTCTGTAGTTCCTGCAAGGTTTATAAAGTAATCTAATTGTATTCCTAATTTGTGAAGTTGTTCAATAAATGAGTTTACAGAAGTTTTATCAGTAAAATCACATTTAATTATCTTAGTTTGGTCAAAGTCTTTTAATATTGACAAATTATTATTTGCTTGTAGCCATAAATTGGCACCTCGTTTCTTTAATTCATTCGCAACTTCAAAACCTAAATGTCCCGAAGCACCAAGTATAAGTGCTGTTTTACCTTTTAATTCATCATTGTTAAAATAGTAATTCGGTTTATTTTTTTCAATTATTTTATGAATGTATGTAAATGCTCCAAAATTGCCACCAACACCTGCTGTAGCACTTAATATTTTGGTTTTATCAACTAGTTTTCCAGTTTGCGACATAAGTGCCAAGCTAATAGGAACAGTTGCCCCAGATACATTTCCAAATTTATTTTGAGCTTCGAGAAAAACCTTTGCTTTAGGAATGGCAAGTGCTTCGGCTGCAGGAAGTAATATTACATTACCTGTTTGGTGCGGTACAAGCCAGTCTATATCGTCTTTGTTCCAAGAACTCATTTTTAAGCACTTTTCAGATGCTGCAGGCAAGTTTACAGTAGCTCTATCTTTAATTAGGCTATCATCCATATAAAGATTTCTTTTGTGATCTACACCAACATAATCAAGCATGTTTAAGTCGTGGAGATTTAATATGTCAATAAGTCCGTATTTTTCGGTGTCGTAATATCTCGATAAAACGATTGCTGCTGCTGCATCTCCAAAGGTTACAAAAGGAACAAATTTAATTCTTTGCGTAAGAAACGAAGACATAGTTTCTGCATGTGCAATAACAATGTGCTTGGCTTCCATATTCGATTTGAAAAAACCTTGAGCTGTTTCCAAATTCATGTTAAATCCAGCACAACCACTAGCTAAGGTAAATGCAGGGGTGTGGTTTTCAAATGGTACGAAAAATGATTTTACGGTTGCAGCAATTCCAGGTGCTTGCTCGTGTGGAGAAACTGTACTCACATACCATGCATCGATATCTCCAGCTTGAAGATTTGCGTTTTCTAAAGCATTTTTAACTGCCTCTACGCATAAGTCTAAAGATGTTTCAGCATAATAAAGTTTCTTTGCAGTTGGCGGAAAAGGAGTGACGTGGTGTCTTTCGTAAAAGCCCATAATGTGTCCTGCAAAGTAATCAAATGGCGAAGCTTCAGGATTAGTTTTAACAAATTCCTGATATTTACTACTATTCTGTATTTTTTCCTTACTAAATCCTTTAAGGAATCCTTTGTCAATAGCATCAGATATGTCTTGATTGGTAATTGTGTATTTTCCAAAAGAAAATCCAAAGCCTGAGAATATATAATTATCGTATTGCATAACTTAGATTAAAAATTTAGATAACCATCTTTAATTACCTTTAAATTAGATTCATAGCTCATTCTTACCTTTGCAATTTTAATTCTGTAAACAGACTTAAGTATTCTATCGGCAATATGTTTAACATGTATTAATTCTTTTTGTCTAATCATGTTCATTGATGCTGCTATTTGTTGTTTTTCTAGTTTTCCCATCATTCCAGAATCAATAATTCCGGGTAGATAATAAACACAGCGTGTATTTTGCTTATAAATATCGGAAGCTAAACTGACGGCAAAACTGCGCAAAGCTCTTTTAGATGCAACATAAGAAGCAGATCCAGGAAATTGAGCATCTTCACCAACCGATCCTGTAATAAGAATACATTCTGTAATTATATCTTTTAAGTTATTGCATAAATTCTTAATAGACAAGTAGTTAGAATTTAACACTTGAATAAATTCTTCATCTAATACTTGACTCGCTTTTCCTAAAGACCCAGTAATTGCATGTGTGTTTATTAAGTAATTAATACTGTTGAAATTAGATTTTATATTATCGCAAAATGTTGTAAGTTCTTGATTGTTAGATAAATTAGCTTTGTAAATTTGAACTTTCGTTCCAAATTCTGCTTCCAAATTACTTTTAAGTTCGTTTGCAATCTCTTGGTTTGAGTTATAATGCAGTATTAAATCTGCACCTTTTGATGCTGCGGCGTAAGCAATTTCACGGCCAAGACCACCACTTGCTCCAGTAATAAGAATGGTTTTGCCCTCTAATTCTGGTTTTGTTTTAAATTTAGGGATTTCGTTTGGTATTTGATATGCAAATCCTCCAAATTCACCTCCAAGTCCAGCAACAGCAGCAATAATTTTTCCACCAGGAATTAGTCTTTCGCTTTCTTCGAGCACACTAAAACATGCTGGAACAGATGCGCCAGAAAGATTTCCATAGTTTTTTTGCACTTCTTGAAAGACCTTCTCAGCAGGCATTTTTAGATTTTTAGCAACCGAACCTACAATTGCATTTCCTGTTTGGTGAGGAATAAAATATAGTAAATCTTCATTAGACCAAGAACATTTATGCATCAAATTAACTGCTGTTTCCGTAATGTTTGGTACGGCTCTAGCCTTTACCATTCTTGGATTCATGTATAAATTACCCTTTTTATTTGCTCCAAGAAAATCGAGCATTCTCGTATCTTCATTATTTGATATTGCCAAAATTCCTTGCTTTGTTTCAGTTTTAATTTTGCTTAAAACTACTGCCGCTGCTGAGTCGCCAAAAGTTGAGAAAGGTACAAAGTCTTTTTCCTCTGGCAATAAAGCAGACATTACTTCGGCATGTGCAATTACTACGTGCTTAGCAGTTGGATTATTTTCCAAATAACTTAACGCGTTGGCCAAATTTATATTGAATCCAACACAAGCAGAGGTAAGAGAATATACTGGGGTTTGATTCTCGATATCTGTAAAATATGCTTTTGCAAATTCTCCAATTCCTGGAGCAAACTGATGTGGTGTGGCTGTGCCAACAAACCATGCATTAATATCGTTGCCCGATAAGCCCGACTTTTTTAATGCAATTTCTATTGCTTCTACACATAAATCGAGCGAATTTGAAGCTTCTTTGTAATTATGAGCAACAGGTGGGAAAGGAATTACATGAAAACGCTTTTTAAAGCCCATTAAATGCTCTGTCATGTAATTAAATGGGGTTTCGCTAGGATTATTGATTAAGAAGGCTTTAAAGTCGTCGGAGTTGGCAATTCTTTCTTCATCAAATCCTTCGAGATAACCTGAAGATGTATATTTTTCTATGTCAGAATTACTTACTTCGAATTTACCAGTAACAAAACCAATTCCTGTAAAAATGAAACTTTCAGTCATAATTTATTTCTTAATTTTAGATTCAAAAAACGATTTTATTCTTGCTCTGCCACTTCTTTGGAGAACAGAACTAAATTCTAAAGCTTCTAATTTAAATGAGTTTTCGAGGTTTTTAAACATTCCAGAAATAAGAATTTTCTTAATTGCAGCAAGTGATTCGTGGCTTTTTAAGCTTAATTCTTTTGCAAATTTAAATGTCTCGTTGTAGATTTCTTCCTGGGTGTAAATTTTTTGAATCAATCCTTTTGATTTAGCTTCTTCAATTGGAATCTGATTTCCAGTAAAAAGGTAATACGCAGAGTCTCCAAGGGTAAAGTACCTAGAGAAAAGTCCAATACCGCCAGCACCAGGAATTAGTCCTAAGTCGGATTCTGGCAATCGGAGAATTGCAGTATCTGTTGAAAATCTGATGTCGCAATGTAATGATAATTCCATACCGCCTCCGAAAACAATTCCACTTAAAGCTGCTATTACTGGAATTGGCAAATTTTGTAAGGAGGAGAATGATTTCTGTACTCTCATACATAGTAATAATGACTTTTCATAATCAGCAGCTCCAATTTCTTTAAGATCTCCACCAGCAGAAAAAACTTCTTCTGTGCCTCTGATTATCAATACCTTACATTCTTTATTGTAAAGTGTTAATTCAATTATTTGGTCAAATTCATCGAAGAACAATTGGCTAAGCGAATTTAACTTTTGAGGGTAATTCAACTTAAGGATTCCAATATTTTCAATGATTTCAAATGATATTGTTTGATAATTCATCTAATAATAATTTGATGGTAAAAATACTAATAAAGTTTTAAGTAGTGATGCAAATGCTGAAAAAACCTTATCCACATTAAAGCTGCTCAATTTCGAAAGTCGCTGATTCGCCTTTGTATGGGGCATTAAAAACAATAAATATCTTTCCTGTTTCGGGCGAAAGCAATGAAATACTTTTGTTATAACTCAAGCTTTTTTCAAAAAAACAGTATTCTATTGAGTTGAAATATGCTGATGAGCGAATTTCTATGACATTACCGCCGTAGCTGCCTGATGGAGTTAGCTGATTCCAGAATAAACCAT
The DNA here is from genome assembly GCA_038319215.1 of Bacteroidales bacterium. Lineage (GTDB taxonomy): Bacteria > Bacteroidota > Bacteroidia > Bacteroidales > ML635J-15 > Bact-19. Next base: position 20,077 of record JBBQCZ010000053.1, read on the forward strand.
AAGTTGCGTACTCTCGAGAATTTATGCAAAAAATCTTTGTTTTGCATGAATCTATAGTGAAATTTTGTTGGCTTTCAACTTTCTTCGCTGTTTGAGGCAGCACATCTAGGTGATTCACATATAACATAAACTTACCATTCATTCCACGGTTTGTTGCAGTAATTTTAATGTAAATTGTTTCTGTTTTTGATGCGATTATTGTTTTGTGTGTTGATGTTTTTAAATCGCTTATTTTTTCATTTGTCAAAATAGCATTTGTTTTGTTCTCGTGATATACAGATACAAAAATGCTTGCATAAGATTCATCAACAGTATAAGACAATTCTGAAAATGTGAAAACTCTGTCAAACCATGACAGATCATATACTTCGCCAGCAACAGCATTAAATTCATACCAAATAACTTCTCCTTCAGATAGGGTATCACTTAGATTTATTATTGAATTTGTATCAAAATCAAAAGTGTAAAGTTGATCTTTTGTATTGATTTCAAAATTGTTTGACTGCTCTTTATTGCAAGAAATTAAAAACATAAGAACTACTATCGAAAACGGAAATACAATTTTTTTCATTTTAGTTTTGTTTGTTTTACAATTTTTTGTATTCGTAAAGATATACAAAAAGATAATATTTGATTAGTTTTATTGAAGATAAATTAACTAAGTTTTTAAAAATTTAAATAATTGAGCAATTTTTTTAATTGAACTTAATTTTTTATAAATTTGTAACTACAAATCAATTAACTAATATAGCATGAAAAAGATAGCAATTTTAGCAGTATTATTCTTGTTTAGCCTAACAGCTTATGTCCAAACTCCAATAACTATAGATTTTGGAATAACTCAAAATGGCTCTCAACTTTTTTTAGACAGTGTATTAATTGAAAACATCAGTTCGGGATGCGACACAACAATTTACAATACTCAGGCGGGTTTGACCATTGATATGATTTCAGGAATTAGTATTCACGATCCATCTGAGAATAATTTAATTGTAAAGCAAAATTATCCAAATCCATTTTTGGGAGAGGCAAATATTGAGGTCTTTGTGCCAGGAGAAACTGTTAGTGTAAAGGTTTATGATACTACAGGAAAATTGGTTCTTAACGAGAACTTTAAAACTGGTCGTGGGTTACAAAATTTTAGTTTTAAAGCGGGAAGTTGTTCTCAATATTTTGCAAATTTTAATTGCGAAGGACAGGAGCAGAGCATAAAGTTGACAAATATAGGCTCTAATAAGTCGAAAGCAAAAATTGAGTTTATTGGTGGTTTGGGAAGTGAGCAGAAATCTACCAAAACTGTAAATTTTGTCTTTTATCAAGGTGATATATTGAATTTTTCTGGTTATGTAACAGCATGTTATTTCGTTGAACATACGACTATTACCGATAGTCCTGTTGAATCGCAAGAATATTCATTTGATTTTACTTATATAAATGGAATTCAACCCGAAACACCTATTGCAGGAGAAATATCAACAACTGAAACGTCTGTGAATTGGAGTTGGTTGCCAGTTTCAGGAGCAGACGGTTACAAATGTCATATTAGCAATGATTATGAAAATGCTACCGATGTAGAAACTTACACATCTTTAATATTTGCTACTGTACCTGCAGGAACTCATTACGATTTGTTTGTTTGGGCCCATAATGAATGCGGAGTTTCGCTTCCTTTGCATATGGATACCTGCACTCAAGCATTAGCTTTAAGTCAAGATGAAATTGATTTAATACTCGCTGGTCCTTCTAATACAGGAATGGATGTTATGGATATTTGTGCTCAGCCAGACTCTGTAATTTTAAGAACATTATCAACTAATGTTATTCTAGGGGAAGAAAACCTTGAATATCTTACCGATAGAATGAAAGTTTCAGTTATTGCTGAAGGAGGAATTGGAATTGCTGCACCACAGGTTGGGATAAATCGAAACATAGTTTGGATTCAAAGGCAGGATAAAGGCACAATTGTTAATAGGCCATGGGAATTATACTTCAATCCTAGAATAGTTGCTTATTCTGATACTTATACCCTAAGAAGTGATGGTTGTTTATCTGTTCCAACTGCATGTGAAACTGCTAATGGAATTGCTGGGAATTCATATAGAGCGTCGTGGGTGGATGTTGAATATTATCTAGCTGATGGAACTTTTGTTGCAGAAAGAATAACACATGCTCTTACGTCACATATTTTTCAGCACGAAATAGATCATTTAAATGCGATTATGTTTTTCGATAGACAAACACCACCAGTACCAGAGAAGTAATATAAATACAAAAAAAAAAGGACAGATTTAAAGTTTTAAATCTGTCCTTTTTTTATTAATTATTTTCTTATCCCACAGCACCTACTAGTGCCATTTTACCATTTTCCAAAACAAGAAG
>JBBQCZ010000054.1:0-22416 GCA_038319215.1 Bacteroidales bacterium
GACAGGTCAATTTGTAACAGAAGAACCACCAAAAGACGTTAAATTTATGATTGAAAGTCTCGATAAGCTTGAGCAAGAATATCTATCTTTATTTATTGGAAAAACTTATAAAGTAAAAAATGAATATAATTATACTTATTCTCCTAAAAGTAGTGTGAAAAATGAGAGTATAATACTTTTTAATCTGTCAGACGAATTAGGAATACTCGAAGCAACAGCTACTGATGGGGAACCAGTTTATCTCGAAATTGCTAGCCGTGGTGTAAATGCTGAAACTGATAAGTTCTACAATCGTCAAACCGATTTAAAAGACAAAGACAAGAAAAAAGGATTGTACTATAGAACTCCAGGTTTTGGTGACATTAAAATTATATATGAAGGCCAAGTGTATGCAGAACAAAATATTATGATTCCTCAATTTGGATTCACAAATTATCTACCAGCTAAAATGTTTAAAAATAAAAAACTGAAAATACTATTTGACGAGAATTCAGGTTTTATTAAAACGATCTCGAATGAATGATAAAGTTTTATAAATATTTTTTGCTCGTTTTGCTACTATCTGGTTTAGGTTATCTTAGCCGAGCGCAAAAACTCGAAATATTTTCAAGGACTTCAGAATCAAATATTTATTCTTTTAAATCTTCAAAATTATTCCAGGATAGCTTACAGGTTTTCAATGAACTTCAAACTGTTTTACAAAATGATATTGCTGATGGTTATGTTTTAGCCGGTTACGATAGCATAATTTATGATTCAGTAATTGTAAGTGCTTATTATTATAAAGGAAAACAATTTGTATGGTCAGAGCTTAGATTAAATACTACAGGAATAAATCCAAGATTGAGAGGGACTTTACCCGACACTCTAGATCGCATGGATATTAGCAAGCTTTTCGAAATAACTAGCAGTCTCTTAAATACCTATGCTGATAGTGGTTATCCATTTGCTGTTTTAGAATTGGATTCGTTGGAAATTGTTGATAATAGAGTGAGTGCTGTTTTGTTTTCTATTCCGGGAGATAAATATGTTTTTGATAGTATCATTATAAAAGGAGAGCCAAAAATCAAATCTAATTATCTTAGGAAAGTAATTGAAATAAAAAAAGATGATGTTTTTTCTTTAACAAAAGTGAATAAATTAGACAAACAACTAAAGACAATTACATTTATTGATCAATCTCGACCTTATCAGCTTGCTTTTGCAGATGGTAAAACTGACATTTTGCTTTATTTGAAAAATAAAAAAGCTAGTCGTTTTAGTGGGCTAATTGGGATTTTGCCAAATAATAAAACTACTGGAAAAATACTTATAACTGGTGATGTAAACTTAAATTTGTTGAATAGTGTTGGATATGGGGAGCTATTTATGTTTAAATGGCAAAAGTTTGAATCTCAAAGTCAAAATCTAAAAACTGAAGTCTCTGTACCATATTTATTTAAGTCAGATTTTGGAGTAGGTGTAAAATTCGACATTGAAAAGAAGGACAGTAGTTATCTAAATACAGATTTTACTGGTCGATTATTATATGGTAGCAACACCGGAAATGGATTTGAGTTTTTCTTTAGGCGAAAAAGTTCGTATTTGTTGGGAGATTCTAATTTAGCTCAAACTTATGGATTCGACACATACTCTGCTAACTTATATGGGGTTAATTACAGGTTCTCAAATACTGATAATATCTATAATCCAACAAAAGGTTGGGTTTTGCAAATATCATCGGGTTTTGGGACTAAAAATACTCAAATTGTCGAAACAAATGATTCAAAATCGATATTTCAAACCAGAAATAGTATTGATATAAGCCGTTTTTTACCAATCGGGAAATTTCTGACAATCAAAGTGCGAAATTTTACATCATCAATATATAGCATTTCTATAGCGGAAAATGAACTTGAATTGATTGGAGGACTCAATACAATTCGTGGTTTTAACGAATTATCATTGCCAGCATCGTCTTTTTCTGTTAATAACTTTGAATTTCGATATCTTTTTGAAGAAGAATCCGCACTTTTTGCATTTTTTGATCTTGCTTATTATGAAAAAAGAAATACAGTAAGCAACTACTATAATTATGCTATGGGAACTGGTGTTGGATTAGACCTTAACACTAGTGCTGGAATATTTTCGCTAGTTTTTGCTGTTGGAAAACAAAATCAAAATTCATTTGACTTTACTAGTTCAAAAATTCATTTCGGATATCGTAATAGCTTTTAAAAATTAAGTATAAATACTTAATTTATACAAAATTGTTAAAAATCTTTATTGTAGTTTTTATTTATATTGTAAAAAATTGCGTATTTTTGTGCAATAATATTTAACTAAAAAGAGTGAACACTATACAAACAACTAATTTACTTTTCCTTCCAAAATATAGAATTGTAAGTCATATTCTATTTTGGATAGCATATTTTTTGTATAGCATGCTGATTTTCAACTTTAATTCAGGACTTGGAAATAATTATAATTATATTTTTGTAATAATAATTGATATTGTCTCTGTTTATTTTTGTGTCGAATATTTAGTCCCTAAATTTTTATTGGATAAGCAAAAACAAGTGTATTTTGCTTTGTATTTAGTTATTACTATTTCTGTAAACTTTGCATTGAACTTTGTGCTGCAAAACTATGTTTTTGGAAGTATTCCAAGTAACTTGTCTGATTTAATTAATAAACAATCGTATAGTATTATTTTTTCGCTAGTCTTTATTTTGATTGCAATTGGTTTTAAAATGTATAAAATAAGCCAAATCACAATGAGGCAAATAGCTAAACTCGAAAAAGAAAAAGTTTCAACAGAATTAGATTTTCTTAAAACTCAGATAAATCCTCACTTTCTTTTCAACACATTAAATAATGTATATATACAGACAAGAATAGAACCGAAGAAAGCTGCTGAAATGATATTGAAATTGTCTGATTTACTGAGATACCAACTTTATGAGTGCACCTCAGATAAAGTGATGTTGAAATCGGAAATAGAATATTTAAACAATTATGTCGATTTACAGCACATGAGAATTACAAATATTGACTTAAAATTTGAACAAAATGGTACATTTAAAGGTTTAATGATATATCCTTTTATGTTTATACCTTTTTTGGAAAATTCTTTCAAACATGGAATAAGTTCAAAGGATGTTAATAATTTTATTCATATTAATGTCGATATTGTAGAAAAATATGTTATCTTTGCAGTGAAAAATTCAAAGAACGATACAATACATCATATTTCAAAGTCGGAAGCTGTAGGATTGATGAATGTGAAAAAGAGACTCGATTTATTGTATGCCGAAAAATATGAACTAAAAATTGAAGATAGTAACAAGTATTTTAATGTTGAACTAAAAATAAATCTGGAATGATGAAGTGTATAATTGTTGACGATGAGCCTTTAGCACGCGAAGGCATGAAAATGAACATCAGCGAATTGTCAAACCTTAAATTGGTCGGAGAATTCGAAAATGCTGCAACTGCAAATGATTATTTGCAATCTAATGATGTTGATATTATGTTTCTTGATATCGAAATGCCAGGCGTTTCTGGTCTCGATTTCTTAAGAAGTCTTAACAACGCTCCAATGGTAATCTTAACAACTGCTTATCCTCAATATGCAGTTGAAGCTTACGAACTTGATGTTGTTGATTATCTTGTTAAACCTGTTAAATTAGACCGCTTTATTAAAGCTGTTGCTAAAGCTGAAGAGTACATGTTACTTTCTCAGAATGTTTCAGTTTTTGAAGCTATCGAAGATGATTTCATCTTTATTAAATCTGAAAGAAAATATGTTAAAATCAGATTTGATGAGTTATTATTCATCGAAGGTTTGAAAGACTATGTTATCGTTCACGCTACTCATGGTAAATACATGACTGCTATGAATGTTAAAACTATTCACAACAAACTACCTGAAGAAATTTTCTTCCGCGTAAGCAAATCTTTCATTATTAACATTAACCATATCGATGATATCGATGGAAACTATGTTAATATTAAAGAAAACAAAGTTCCAATTGGACGTTCTTATAGAGATGTTTTCTTAGAGTTTGTTAACAGACGCTTATTAAGAAGATAATCTTTATCCAGAAAAAATAATTAAAAGCCAGCTCATAAAACGTGCTGGCTTTTTTTACACCTGCTTTTTTAATAATTATTTTCCTTTTTTTCCAAAATTACAAATACAGGTATGAAATTTGTTAAAATCCAACTTCGGTAATTTACAAACACTTTATGATTAATTTAAAAATAAACACAAAAGCTCTGCATGAAAGAACAGCAGACGATGTGGAGTTAATAAAAGAATTGATGCAGCTACTAATTACTGAAAAAGAAACATATCTTTCTCAAATGAATAATGCTGTAGAAAAGTGTGACTTTTTGTCACTTGCGTCAGAAGCTCATAAAATGAAAAGTGCTGTTGCAGTGCTAGGTTTTGACAATTTGTCCGATTTTATTTCAGATCTTGAAAAAAAAGCATCAAAAAAAACTATTGGATGTGATTTTGTTAATGAAATAAATTGTATTTTTATATCGTTGAATGAACATATTATTGAATTAGAGAATTACTTAAAAAAATAGACTATGGGATTATTAAACAAACTTAAGAATGAATTTATTGATATCATTGAGTGGTTAGACCCTACAAATGATACTATTGTACACCGTTTTGAAAGATATCAAAACGAAATTAAAATGGGAGCAAAGCTTACCGTAAGAGAATCGCAAGTTGCAGTTTTTATTAATGAAGGACAAATTGCCGATGTTTACAAGCCTGGTATGTACACCTTGCAGACCCAAAACATGCCTATTCTTTCAACTTTAAAAGGCTGGGTACATGGTTTTAACTCTCCCTTTAAAGCTGAAGTTTACTTTGTAAACACTAAAAAATTCCTCGATAATAAATGGGGAACTCCAAATCCTGTAATGCTTCGTGATCCTGAGTTTGGTCCAATTCGTATTCGTGCATTTGGTGTTTATGAATTTAGAGTTGAAGATGCTGCCTTATTTATTCGCGATGTTGTTGGTACAGATGGTGACTTTACAACTGAGCAGGTAACTAACCAATTGCGTAATATTATTGTTACTCGATTTACTGACGCTGTTGGAGAAGCTAAAATTCCTGTTTTGGACATGGCTTCAAACTACAACGAATTTTCTGAAAAAGTTAGTGGCGTTATTATTTCCGAATACAAAGAATATGGTCTTAATATGACCAAGTTTCTTGTTTCGAACATAAGTCTGCCACCAAATGTTGAAGAAGCTCTCGACAAACGTTCTAGCATGGGTATTATTGGTAATATGAACCAATATACTCAGTTTCAAGCAGCAAATGCTATGGAAGCTGCTGCTACCAATCCTGGTGGTGGCGGTGCATCTGAAGGAATGGGCATGGGTATGGGATTTGCAATGGCCGGTAATATGATGAATGCTATGAATACTGGCATGAATCAAAATCAGCAACAACCACAAGCTGCTGGCGCAATGCCTCCACCAATGCCACAGGCTGCAACTTACTTTGCAGTAGTTAATGGTGCACAGTCTGGACCTTTCGACATGAATGTTTTAAAACAAATGGTTGGAATGGGTACCTTTACTAAAGAAACTCTTATTTGGAAAGATGGTATGGCAAATTGGATGTCTGCTGGACAAGTGCCTGAAATGGTTCAAGTTTTTGGCGCAGCTCCACCACCATTGCCTCCAACTCCTCCACCTACACCTGGAGTATAATTTTAATAAAAAAGACGGGACTTCTACAAGTTGCCGTCTTTTTTTATTAATACTTAAGCTTGAAGCATGTGTGTTATCAAACTATGTTGGTTTTTAGAACCATTCAATGATAAAGTTTATTTAATAAAATACTTAATCTCTTTAAGATTTAAAACTCTATTTTAAAGCAATGTACAAAGCTCTTTGTGTTATTTCTAATAATGCTGGAAAAAGCACAAATACACTATGTTTTTTTGACTTGTGATACAAATCACATTTTCTAATAAGAATAAAATTGGTTTTTTTTTTTTTAGTCAAGTCAAAAACATTACATTTGATTAATTGTTTAATGCTTTGTAAAATAAATCAATATTCAGATGAGTAAAATATTCAAAATTCGCAAAGGTCTAGACATCAGCTTAATAGGAAAGGCGGATCAGGTAATTGGCGAAGAAATTAAGAGTATGTATTATACTTTGCGCCCAACTGATTTTGCAGGACTTACTCCAAAACTTGCTGTTAAAGAAGGGGATTCTGTAAAAAGAGGTGGAGTAATTTATTTTGATAAATACAGACCGGAAGTAAAATTTGTATCACCTGTTAATGGAACTATAAAATCTGTAGTTCGCGGAGACAAAAGAAAACTTCTTGAAATCGTTATTTTACCTGATAATTCCGACGACTTTATAAATTTCAAAGAAAAATTAAATTTCTCTAATCCTGAAGATTTTAAAAATCTACTTTTAGAATCAGGTATTTGGCCTTTAATTAAACAAAGACCTTACGGCGTTGTTGCAAATCCTGAAGATAGCCCTAGAGATATTTTCATTAACTTTTTTGATTCAGCACCACTTGCTGCAAACTTTGAATTTACATTGTTAAATAAAGCAAAAGAGATTAATATAACTCTTGCAAAACTTTCTATTTTAACAACTGGAAAAATACACCTCAATTTTCCTGTTAACTCCAAATTAGTTGATCTTATAGAGAACAAAGAGGCTTATGAGATTAATTATTTTGCGGGGCCACATCCAGCAGGACTACCAGGAGTTCATATCAATAAAATTAAACCAATTAATAAAGGTGAAATAATCTGGACAATAAGCGCAGCTGATTTGCCCATTTTTGGAAACCTATTAATTAATGGTGATTATAATTCAGAAAGACTAGTAGCAATTTCTGGCTCATCAGTAAAAAAACCATGTTATTATAAATTAAAATATGGTGCAGATTTTTCTGAGTTTCTAAAAACTGGAGTAAATTGCGACAATTATAGAGTTATCTCTGGTAATGTATTAACAGGAACTCTGATTAGCTCAAATCCAGCTCTTGGGTTTTACGATAACTGCATCAGCATTATTCCAGAAGGAAACAAATTTGAAATGTTTGGTTGGGCATTACCTGGATTTAAAAAATTCAGTGCTTCATCAACTTTCGTTTCTAAACTTATTCCTGGTAAAAAGTTTGAGATTGATACAAATTTCCATGGTGGACACAGATCATATGTTGTAACTGGCGAATATGAAAAAGTTTGCCCGATTGATATATTCCCTCAATTATTAATAAAAGCGATAATGGCAGAGGATATTGATAAAATGGAACAGTTGGGAATTTATGAGGTAATTGAAGAAGATCTTGCTTTGTGTGAATTCGTTTGTACTTCTAAAACAGAAGTGCAAGAAATTCTACGTCAAGGATTAGATTTAGTTAGAAAAGAAATGTCATAAAAATATAAGTGATGAAATTTATCAGAAATACTGTTGACAAAATAAAACCGAATTTTGAAAAAGGAGGGAAGTTGCATTTTCTTCATTCTACTTTCGATGCATTTGAAACATTTCTGTTTGTTCCCGATAAGGTAACCAAAAAAGGTTCTCATATCAGAGATGCAATGGATATGAAGAGAAATATGATTATTGTTATTGCTGCATTAATGCCTGCATTATTTTTCGGTATTTACAATACCGGGTTGCAGCATTTCTTAGCAACAGGGCAAACTCAGGAATTATGGCCGATGGTATGGTACGGCTTACAAAAAGTTCTCCCGTTAATTGTTGTAGTTTATATAGTAGGACTTGGAATAGAATTCGCGTTTGCACAATTCCGTAAACATGAGGTAAATGAGGGTTTTCTTGTTACAGGTATGTTAATTCCACTTATTGTTCCTGCTGACATTCCCTTGTGGATGCTTGCTCTAGCAACTGCTTTTTCTGTTATTATAGGAAAAGAAGTTTTTGGCGGCACTGGAATGAACATCTTAAATCCAGCTTTAACTGCTCGTGCATTCCTTTTCTTTGCATATCCTTCGTTTATGTCTGGTGGTAAAGTTTGGATTAGCGGAATGATAAAAGGAGAAGGAATTATCGACGGCTACTCTGGCGAAACATTGTTGTCGCAAGCTGCATCTGGAGTTACGCACTTTGTAAATGGAGCAGGAGGAAAAGTTACCGACATGGATATGTTTCTAGGATTTATTCCTGGGTCAATTGGAGAGACGTCTGTACTCGCCATTTTAATGGGCGCAATAATTCTTCTGGTAACGGGTGTTGCTAGTTGGCGAATTATGATTTCTGTGCTTCTTGGTGGAATCAGTATTGGAGTTTTACTAAACGCTTTTGCTGTTAATCCTGCAATGGCTGTTCCTTGGTATCAGCATTTAATGTTGGGTGGATTTGCTTTTGGACTCGTTTTTATGGCAACCGACCCTGTTACAGCAGCACAAACTAATAGAGGAAAATACTACTATGGATTTATGATAGGTTTTATGGCTATTCTGATAAGAGTTCTTAATCCTGCTTATCCAGAGGGTATGATGCTTGCAATTCTTCTAATGAATGTATTTGCGCCATTGATTGATTATGTTATTGTTCAATCAAATGTAAAAAAAAGACTAAAACGTGCTATTAAAATAAAAGAATAAAACTATGGATACTAATAGTAATAAATATACATTTATATATTCTGTTGTAATGGTAGTAATTGTAGCGACACTACTTACGGTTGTTTCAATTTCGCTAAAACCAGCACAGCAGAAGAATATAGAGTTAGAAAAAAAGAAAAATATCCTTGCATCGCTTAGTATTGAATCGACACCTGAAAACGTTGAGAACCTTTACAAAAAGTATATTGTCGACAATTATACTGTGAATACAAAAGGAGAGAAGGTTGAAAGTGTTGATGCTTTTACTATTGTGCTAAAAGACGAATTGAAAAAATCTCCTGAAACTCAAAATTGGCCAGTTTACGTTGCAAAAACTGAAGATGGAAGTACTAAATATATTTTTGCACTATACGGCAAAGGTTTATGGGGACCAATTTGGGGATATCTTACTTTTAATGATGATTTAAACACAATTTATGGAGCCTATTTTGACCACAAATCAGAAACTCCAGGTTTAGGCGCAGAAATAGCTACCCAAAAATTTCAGGCTCAATTTGTTAACAAAAAGATTTTTAATGAGAAGTCTGAATTTGTCTCTATTGGGGTCATCAAAGGAGGAGCAGGGGCTAACAATAATTATGGCGTTGATGCGATTTCGGGTGGTACTATTACATCAAAAGGTCTAAGTGATATGCTTAAAACCTGTCTTGGTGCTTATGTAAAATTTATTGATGAAAATAAAAAATAAATAATATGTTTTCTAAAAAAAGTTTAAAGCTATTAACCGATCCGATAAGTAAAAATAATCCAATTACCGTTCAGGTATTGGGCGTATGTTCGGCTCTAGCGGTTACGGTAAAACTTGAGCCAGCAATTGTTATGGCTCTTAGTGTTACCTTTGTTACAGCAATGTCAAATTTTGTTATTTCATTGCTACGAAACACTGTCCCAAAAAGAATTAGAATAATTGTTCAACTTGTTGTTGTTGCGGCATTGGTTATTATTGTTGACCAATTTTTAAAAGCTTATGTTTTCGATGTCAGTAAACAATTGTCTGTATTTGTTGGGTTAATAATAACAAACTGTATTGTTATGGGACGTCTCGAAGCTTTTGCAATGGCAAATAAACCTATTCCGAGTTTGATTGACGGAGTTGGAAATGGTATCGGATATGGTGCAATACTTATAATTGTTTCATTTTTTAGAGAATTATTGGGAAGTGGTACTATACTCGATATGAAAGTCATTCCGCAATCTTTTTACGATGCTGGTTATATGAATAACGGACTTGTTATTTTACCTCCCATGGCATTAATAGTAGTTGGAGTAATTATTTGGGTACACCGTAGTAAAAATAAAGAACTAATAGAAGACTAAACTATGGAAAATTTATTCAATATATTTATTAAATCCATATTTATTGAAAATATGGTGTTTGCATATTTTCTAGGAATGTGCTCTTTTCTGGCAGTATCTAAAACTGTAAAAACATCTTTTGGACTGGGTCTAGCTGTTGTTTTTGTTCAGGTTATTACTTTGCCTCTAAATTTTTTACTTGAGAAATATTTATTAAAACCTGGAGCTCTAGTTTGGCTTTCTACCGATTTTGCAGGTGTCGATTTGTCTTTTTTAAGTTTTATACTATTTATTGCAGTAATTGCTTCTTTAGTACAACTTGTTGAAATGATTATTGAAAAGTTCTCCCCTTCACTATATTCTTCATTGGGAATTTTTCTTCCACTGATTGCCGTAAACTGTGCAATTCTTGGTGGTTCCTTATTTATGTCAGAAAGAGAATATTCAAGTTTGGGCGAAGCTACTACATTCGGACTTGGTTCTGGAATTGGCTGGATGCTTGCAATTGTTGCAATGGCAGCGATAAGAGAGAAAATTAAGTATTCTAATGTGCCGGCACCATTAAAAGGACTTGGTATAACCTTTATTATTACAGGTTTAATGGGTATTGCATTTATGGGATTTATGGGTATTAATCTGTAAAATTTAAATTATGATAATTACAGCTTCGCAAACAATAATTTTTTCTTCATCAGTCATCGTTTTCCTTTTGGTGATTATTGCTCTAGTAGTAATGTTGATTGTAGCAAAGAAAAAACTTACTCCTCAAGGGAAAATAACAGTTCAAATAAATGAAGAAGAGCCTATAGAAGTCGAACCAGGGTCTTCATTACTTTCAACTCTTAGCGATCAAAAGATATTTGTTCCATCTGCTTGTGGTGGTGGCGGAACTTGCGGTATGTGTAAATGTAGAGTAGTTGATGGTGGTGGAAGCATTTTGCCTACGGAAACTGGCTTCTTTACAAGAAAAGAACAACAAAACTTCTGGAGATTATCTTGTCAGGTAAAAGTTAGAAGCGATCTTAAAATTGAGCTTCCCCCTGAAATTATGGGAATAAAGAAATGGGAATGTGAAGTAGTTTCGAATAAAAATGTTGCTACGTTTATAAAAGAATTTGTTGTAAAACTGCCCGAAGGTGAAACTCTCGATTTCTTATCTGGTGGTTATATTCAGATAGATGTACCAAAACTAGACGTCGATTTTTCAAAAGATATTGATGTAGAACAAGAGTTTCGCGAAGATTGGGATAAATTAAAAATCTGGAATCTCAAAATGAAGAACACAGAAGAAACTTTCCGTGCTTATTCAATGGCCAATCATCCTGCTGAAGGAAATATTGTTATGTTGAATATCCGTATTGCAACACCGCCTTGGGACAGGAAATCTGGGACTTTTATGAATGTTAATCCTGGAATTTGTTCGTCATTTATTTTCTCAAGAAAACCTGGAGATAAAGTTTTTATTTCTGGGCCATACGGAGAATTCCATATTAAAAATACGGAAAACGAAATGATGTTTGTTGGAGGTGGGGCAGGTATGGCGCCAATGCGTTCACATATTTTCCACTTATTCCAAACAGTAAAAACTGGTAGAAAAGCAACTTTCTGGTACGGTGCTAGATCTAAACGCGAAATATTCTACGAAGAGGAATTTAGAGCAATTGAAAAAGAATTCCCTAATTTTACATTCCATATTGCACTTTCTGAACCAAAAGAAGAAGACAATTGGACAGGTTATGTTGGTTTTATTCATAAAGTTATTAATGATAACTATTTGTCAAAACATGATGAACCTGAAGACATAGAATATTACTTATGCGGTCCGCCTATGATGAATGATGCTTTATTTAAAATGCTGGATAGCCTCGGTGTTCCTCAAGAGATGATTGCATTTGACGATTTTGGAGGATAAAACTTAAAAAACTTAAAAAAAAACAGCATTACATTTATTGTGATGCTGTTTTTTTTGTAATTTGCCGCAAAATTATCGATATGAGAGCCGCTTTTATTTTTATTTTATGTTCTGTACTATTTTCATGCGCTAATGCACCGAAAAAAGTCTATTATTTTTATGAAGGACCTATTCAAGGAACAACCTTCCATATTACTTATGAATGGAACAAAGACTTGGCTTTACAAATTGATAGTTTATTGCAAAATTTCAACACATCTTTGTCTAATTATGATGAAAACTCAGTGGTTTCAAAAATAAATTATAATAAGTCTCAAGAAACCGACGAATTGTTTGTAAGAATGTTTAATACATCATATCAAGTTTATGAAAAAAGTGATGGCGCTTTCGATATTACTATTGCACCAATTGTAAATGCATGGGGTTTTGGTTGGATTAAAAAACCCGAAAAAATTGTTCCCGACTCATTGGAAATTTCTCAAATGCTCAAATATGTAGGAATGAACAAAATGCATATTGAAAATGGAAAATTGATGAAAGACTTTTCTGAATCAATGATTGTTACCAATGCTATTGCGCAAGGTCTGTCTGTCGATTATGTGTCGGATTATTTGTTTAAGCTTGGCCTAACTAATTTTTTGGTTGAAATTGGAGGCGAAGTTTATTGCTATGGGGTGAATAGTCGTGGCGAACCATGGAGAATTGGTGTAGATAAACCAATTGAAAATAGTAGTTATGACGATCGTGAGAATCAGATTATTATTAACCTTTCTGGTTATGCAATTGCAACTTCTGGAAACTATCGAAAATATATTGAAAACAATAATCAGAAATATGGTCACTCTATGGATCCACGTACTGGTTTTTCAGCAGTAAACTCACTACTTAGTGTATCTGTTATTGGTGAAAGTTGTATGCTTTGCGATGCCTGGGCTACTGCTTTTATGGTAAGTGGACTTGATAAGTCCCTCGAAATTCTAAAGACAAATAACGAAATAGAAGCTTACTTTATTTATGAAGACAACAATGGGAATAGTAAAGTTGTAATGAGCGATGGTTTTAAAAAATATATCTCAGAATAATTTTTTTCCTTTTTCATTCGCTTTTTCCTGAACAATACGCAGTTTTTCCTGTTCATAAACGTAAACTAATATTTCTATGAACACGCTTAGCAAGCAGGTAAAAGAAATTCTGCTGAGACCAAATATATACGACAATGACATCACACATTTCTGCGAAGTACTTTCTTTTCTTCCATATTTTCAAGATATTAAAGAGTCTGACTATATAAAATTCCACGATGATCATAGCTTTGAATATACTCCACATTTTTATTCTTTTATAAAAACCTTATTTACGGCCAAACTTGTTGAAGATGTTGATGAAATGACATCATTTTTAAAGACTTACAATTGCACAGCAGCTTATAAAACTTGGATGAAAGAAGTAAATACAATTCTGAGTAATAACGAATTAATAAGCAAAGCGAACTTATGTTTTCTGAAAAAAGCAATTTTCTCTATGGTTCGTCTCGAAAGAGTTTTACCAGGGAGCTGGGGAATTGATGTGGAAACTGGAAATTGGTTGGCTATTCTTAACCAACTTAAAAAAATTATGCCTGAAATATACAAACCATCAAGAAATGTGATGAATTAAATGTACTTATCGGATACTGCTTTTAATATTAGCCAAACTTAAAGGTCCCTCATTAAAAATCAAGTCAAGAATACTTAAATCAGAGCTGAAGCCATGTCTTTCAGAAAATACTTGTATATATTCAGTTTGCAAGAAATTTAAATCTTTTATATTCTTTTGAGGCTTTGGATGAATTATTTCTCTAAAATCGTCATGCGTATCCCCACTAAAATACTCAGTACTCATAATATAGTTAGGCTGTAATTTTATTAATTCAAAAGATTTTGCGAGTATTTTAGTGTTTAAATCTGCTAGATATTTTTCTTTTTTCTCAAAAAATGGTATAATATCATCAATATAATAATCGTAAAATGCCGAATTTTTATAAGATGATAGTATGGCTCTGTAATGATTTGTTTGCCAGTTTTCTGAATAATCAATTTGTATGTCTTTCACATTACAATGAAAATTCTTTTTAACGGGGACCGATAATTGACTTATTCCATTTGCCGACATTATATTGCAACGATTTCGATAAGTTTGTTTTGTGTAGTTCTCGAATATATCAATCACTAATTGATCATAAATCAGGAATTTAGAAAAATATCTAATATTTGGAAAATATGCCGAGAATAAAACAGCCTTCATTAATTCATTACTTTACCAACAATATTATCCTCGGGAATAAATCCCCAAGTGCGAGAATCTGGAATATTATACCTATTATCATTTAAAACAAAATAATAATTTTTTTCAATTACATATTTGTCTGTAATTTTATCGTCAATTATGATATTCTCTCCAGACATATACATAGAGTGATTCTCGTAATTATCAATAATTAATTTGTAAACATCAATAATTCGACGTGAAAGAATTACCGTAACTCCTTTTTCAGGAACAGCAACAGGGCCAAAATTATCTAGATTCCAAGTAGAAGATGGGCCTGAAAAAATATTAAGACTCCACTTGCCGCTAGGCTCAGTAATTTTTCGAACGTTTAGCACACTGTCAATTTCAGAAATCTGCTGAGCAATATACTCTGTTGTTACAAAATTACAAGCTCTATTGTTGTTTAAAGAGTCTAGAATTTGAACTTTAAATTTTTTTAATAATTTATTAAAATTTGTAGATTCGAGCATGCTGACACGAAATAGAAAATATCTTTCAAAAGTTTCATCAATTGCTACATCATTTACAAATACTTTTGTGTTCCTAATACTTACAATATCGCCTGGTCCAGCAATTACCCTAGAGCATATATTTTCTTTTTCTCGAAACGAAGGGTCTAATAATTTAGGAGATTTATAAATAATTAAATCTCCTTGAGTAATTATAGAAGAGGCATTAGGTTTAATAAAGTTTAGAAACATGTTGTCGTTTTTAATTTTTCTAACTAAAAACCTCTTCGTTTCCAAAGGGTAAACCTCAGCTTTATAGAAGCCAAAAGATGTGAAAAAAAACAGCAAAATCAATCCTAATAAGCTACTTATGGCAACAATAATTGCAAGTTTTTTCGACATTTATCTAGTATATTTAGTTATGAACTATCTTTCCAATTCTGTTCCAACGAATTCCACCATACTCTTTATCGCGCGAAAGCCAAATCATCCAAGCTTTACCAACAATATGATCTTCAGGAACAAAACCCCAGAATCTGGAATCAGCAGAATTGTGTCTATTGTCACCCATCATCCAGTAATAATTCATTTTAAATGTATATTCAGTAGTTTCTTTCCCGTTAATAAATATTTTTCCGTCTTTAACTTCAAGATCATTATTTTCATAGTAATCAATTATTCTACTGTATAAAGGTAAATTTAATGTGTCGAGTTTTATTTTGGCTCCAGCAGCTGGCACATACAATGGACCAAACCAATCTTCATTCCAATTATAGTTTTCGTTATGAGGGAAAATTCTAAAATTTGGATCGCCTTTATCCTTGGTATTTAGCTGTAACTTTTTGAAAAATGTCATTCCTTTGAATTTTTCGTAATTTGCCTTAGTAAGTGGAATCGTCGAATATCTATAATCTACATCTGAAACATTTATTTCACTTTCTTTAAGAAGGTTTTCAGGTATTCTAGTTCCATCAGTTTGGAATATATAATTAAATTGTTTTGAAGGAATCTCTTTTTGTTGTTTTCCATCAACGAAAACTTCGCCATTACGGACTTCAATAGTTTCGCCTGCAATAGCAACACAACGCTTAATGTAATTTTCTCTCTTATCTACAGGACGCACAAGAATATCATACATGTCAAAAATTATTTGACGACCCATTTTGTCATAGTCAGCTTTTGTTTTCATTCTGTTTCCAGATTTGTAAAAAGCATTGTCGTATTCTAATAGTTTTTGTGCAGACCTTTCAACAAATTCTTTTGTGTGGGCAGGATTTATCTCTGGATTAAACAAACGATATGCGAGTTCGTAATAATAATCTTTTGCCTTTGGACCAGCCATTTTACAAGAATCTAAATTTGAATTCAATAAAACTGCATTATCATAATCTTGCATAATAAATGAAGCTATTCTAGAGATGTCGTAAAAGTCTTGTGCTTGGTTTTGGACACATACGGTATCTCCAGCAGGATAATTAAATACCACCATGTCATCGCGTTGAACATCTCCCCAGCCAATCATGCGTTTATATTCAGTTTTTATCCAAGTAAGATATGATGGAGTTGAATTTGTTAATGGTAAAGTGTGATGGACAAAAGGGAAGGAGATAGGTGTCATCGGAACTCTAGGTCCATAAGCTACTTTGCTAACAAAAAGATAATCACCAACCATAAGTGTTTTTTCCATCGATGATGTTGGAATTGTAAATGCTTCAAAGAAGAATATTCTTATAAAAGAAGCAGCAATTACTGCAAAAATCAATGCATCTACCCATTCGAGAGTTTTACGAGAAAATTTTGAATATTTTTTGTCTTTCTTTGGTTTCCAAAATGCCCATCTTACTTTTTTAGTAATATAAATATCGACAATGAGTATTTCACCAATAAGAAACCAGAAATTTCCTAACCATAGTACCCACAACAAATAGCATACACTAACGAGTGCGAACCAAAACCATTTGTTGTTTATCTTTTGATAAAACTTGTTGTTTGAAAGCTTTGCTTTAAATCCTGATACTTTTGCCATAATTATAGTTTTAATAAATCTCGCATAGAGAAAACACCTTTTTTATTTGAAATAAATTCTGCCGCTAAAACAGCTCCCAAAGCAAATCCAAGTCGTGATTTTGCTGAATGAGAAATGCTAATTCTATCTATTGAATTTTCCCATATAATTGAATGATCTCCAAAAATTTCACCTTCCCTAAACGAAGTAACTTCAATATTTTGTATGTCTGATGATGGTTTTAACTCCCATTTAACATATTTAGGGTTATTTTTAATAATTCCATTTGCCAAAGTAATGGCCGTTCCACTCGGTTTATCGAGTTTATGTATATGATGTGTTTCTTCGATGCTTGCATTATAATCGCCAAAATCTTTAAGAAGACTAGAGAGTCTTTCGTTTACCTCCATAAAAATATTCATCCCAATACTAAAATTTGAGGCATAGAACACAGATGTTGAAAATTGGGAACACAAATCATCTATTTCGGCTTTGTTAAATTCCCATCCAGTAGAACCACTTACCACGGGAATACTTGAATAAATACAATTGAGAATATTTAATTTTGCTGAAGCAGGGGATGTAAATTCAATTGCAACATCTATAAGGTTCGACAAATCTTTATTGATAATTGTATCTGTTGATAAATCGATAATTGCGCCAATGCTATGTCCACGTTCTAAGGCAATTTGTTCAATTGCTTTACCCATCTTGCCGTATCCTATTATTGCAATTCTCATAAAATAAATTCAAGTGTAAAAATACAAATATTTTTAACAACTAGAGCATAAAAAAATATTTGCGCCTAAGTGAGATTCTATTTGCCGAACCACTTATTGATAATAGAAACAATATCATCATCAGAATATGGCTTAGCGATATAATCGTTACACCCAGAATCCATAGCTTTTTCAATTTCATTTTTTAATGCAAAAGCAGATTGAGCAACAATTATAACGTCTTTATTAAATTCTCTAATTTTTTCAGTTGCTTCGTACCCACTCATACCTGGCATTTTCATATCCATAAAAACTAAATCTACGTCTGAATGTATTCTACACGTTTCAATCGCTTGTTTTCCATTTGAAGCAAAATGTAATTGTGATGAATAGTTTTGTAAATAGTTTTGTAATAGCAAGATAGTAACTTCGTTATCGTCAGCTATTACTATTTTCAAATCTTCATTTTTACACAAAACTTTTTTTGACTTCTCTTTCAATATTTGTTTTTCAATATTTTGTTTTGAATCTGAATTATTTAAAATAGTAAAGTAAAATGCCGAACCTATTCCATAAATACTTTCCAATCTTATCGAGCCACCAAGCATGCTTACAAAAGCTTTTGAAATAGACAAGCCTAATCCAGCTCCTTCATAATCACGATTGTGAGATTCGCTTCCCTGCCTAAATCTTTCAAAAATTACTTCTTGTTGATCTTTCGGAATTCCCTTACCTGTGTCTTTCACGAAGAATTCTATAAACTCTCTATTAAATCTATATCCAAATTCTACAGACCCTTCTTTTGTGAATTTGATTGCATTTTTTATCAAATTGGTTAAAATAGCAAACAATTTTTCTTCATCTGTTTTTATAGTAATGCTAGTATTGATTAAATCTGCTGCTATTTTTAGTTCAATTCCTTTTGCCACGGCTTCTGGTCGAAAAAAATCATACAACGATTTTAATAAATATTCGAGTTTAATTTCTGAAATACTTACACTCATTTGACCAGATTCAATTTTAGAAATGTCAATTATGTCATTGATAATATTAAGCATTCTTACACCGCTCTTTTCAATTAAATCGATGTATTCTGCTTGTTTATCTCCGGTTAAATTAGACCTTTTTAGTAAGCTTGCAAAACCCATTATCCCATTCATTGGAGTTCTAATCTCGTGACTCATATTAGAAAGAAATGAGGATTTTAATTTATCACTTTCTTCAGCTTTTTCTTTAGCAAGAATAAGTTCATTCTCTGCTTTTTTTCTACTTGTAACATCTCTAGTTACTCCGTGTATTCCAATAAAAGTGCCGGCATTATCAAGGTAGGGGGTTACAATTAACTCGCCCCATTTTAATGAGCCATCTTTACAAATATATTCCATCTCAAGAATACGGGTGTGCTTTAAATTCTTTTCTGGTGAAGCTATAAAACTATTTATCTCTTCTTCAAATATTTTCATTCCAGTGAACGCAGTATCTGGAGTAAATCTTTCTGCAATAGTTTGATTCATATACTCATCTACAGTATATCCGGTAAAAGATTCTATTGAAGGAGAAACAAATAGGCTTTTACCTTTAAAATCTAAAAGCCAAACGACATCAGTCATTTTATCTGCTAGTTGCCTGTATTTATTTTCATTTTCTCTTAATGCAAATTCGGTTGTCTTTCTAATTTGTAGTTCTACTCCTTGTTTCTTGTTTTTAGTTCTAATAATAATTAAAAATAAAAATAAAAATAAAACTAATAAAACAATTGTAGATGACTGTGCTATTTCAAAAATCAAATTTTGTTTCCACTTTTTCGCGTTAAAATCCATTCCATAAACAGATTTAACTTCTCCTGTAACTTTATCACAAATTGGAATATAAACCGATATCCAAGTTCCCCATCTATCTGTTACAGGCTCAGTAACAACTTTTTTATTGTTATTAAAAGCATTATAGCAAGTTTCGTCTGCCTCTTTAAACTCTTGACCTGCTGGTGAACAATCTGGAGAATCTACTGACTCTGAATCGACAATAAAAAATATTTTATTATTTTTAATGGTATAAAGGTATGAAAATCTTGATTCTGGATTTACCTTCATTACTTGCTTTAGAATATTTTTCAACTCTAAATATTCTGGTTTTAAACTATCTTCAGGAAATCCTTGTAAACTATCAACAAGATTATTAGGTAGAAGAGTTACAATTGACTCTGCAATTTGCAATATATTTTGCCTATTTTTATTTTCAATTTTAGTCCATGTATAATTAAGATATAACACTCCTAATATTAGAACTACTAGGAATGTAATAATTTCGGGGACTATCTTCTTAAAATTAATATTTTCTTTTAACATCCGCTATTAATCTTTGAGGTATTTTACATAAATTATAATTCAAAGTTAATACTTTATTACAAACGCGTATAGTAAATGAAAAATATTATCGTAAATTTTTATATATATTTTACGAATTCAGTCCTCCTATCAAATCATTTATGTCTTTTATGCCATATTTATGACAATAATAATCCATGCCTTCAATAATTTGTATTGTAGCATCAGGATGAATAAAGTTAGCAGTACCTACTTGAATTGACGAGGCTCCAGCAAGTAGAAATTCAATAGCATCCTCTGCATTCATAATTCCGCCAAGTCCGCAAACCGGAATTTTTATTGCTTTGGAGACTTGCCAAACCATTCTTAAAGCAATTGGTTTAATTGCTGGACCAGACAAACCACCAGTTATAGTAGATAATTTTGGTGTTCTGGTTTTTACATCTATTGCCATGCCTAGAAATGTGTTGACTAACGAAACGCTGTCTGCGCCATTGTCTTCCACTGTTTGAGCAATTGAAACAATATCAGTAACATTTGGCGAAAGTTTAACCATTAAATGCTTTTTATACACTTTACGGACTTCTTTTACAACTTCTGCAGCCGAAACGCAACTTGTACCAAAAGCCATTCCCCCTTCTTTAACATTTGGACATGAGATATTTAATTCAATACCTGGAATATTTTCCAATTCGTTAATGATTTGAGCTGTTGCAACATAGTCTTCAATTACAGAACCGCTTACATTTACAAGAATATTAGTTTTATAATCTTTAATTTCTGGATATATTTTATCGCAAAATACTTTTACTCCTTTATTTTGAAGTCCAACAGCATTTAGCATTCCAGACGCAGTTTCGGCCATTCTAGGATATGGGTTGCCTTCTCGATGATGTAAAGTTGTTCCTTTTACGATAAATCCACCTAAACGATTAAGATTTAAAAAATCAGAAAACTCTGTTCCATATCCAAATGTTCCTGATGCTGTAAGTACTGGATTTTTTAATTTTAATCCGTTAAAATTTACTTCGAAATTTACCATATCAAGTTTTTTACATTAAAAACAGGTCCTTCGGTACATACACATTTATGTCCTTCGTTTGTATTTTGCACACAGCATAAGCACGCGCCAATTCCACATGCCATCATATTTTCTAGAGAAACTTCACATTCTACTTTTTTATCTAAAGCCCAACTACCAAGATTTTTCAACATTGCTTCTGGTCCGCAAGCATAAATTTTTGTGTAATTGAAAATTTCGGGACTAAACAAAGAATGATTTAATACATTTCCCTTTTCACCAAGACTTCCATCTTCAGTAGCATAAAACACATTTCCATATTTCTCAAATTTATCTCGTCTAATAGCACTTTCCTTGTTGCGATAACCTAAAAGTAGTGTTGGGTCGAAGCCAAATTGCATAAAATACTTTGCAGCAAATAACATTGGAGCAACACCACAACCTCCACCAACTAATAGAACCTTATCTTGCGTTGGTAATGAAAAAGAGTTGCCCAGAGGATAAACCATATTTACTGTCATTCCTGTTTTTATTTCTGACAACTTTGCAGTTCCTTCACCAGCAATTCTAATAAGTAGTGTTATCGTATTTTTATCGTAATTTACATCATGAATACTAATTGGACGACGCAAAAAAGTAGATGTAGAATCATCTATTTTCAACTCAACAAATTGTGCTGGCAGAATTAACGGTAATTCCTCGTCACACCATAATTTTAAAAGATAATAGTCTTTATTTAGCCTTTCATTTCTTAGAACTTCAAAATCCTGAATGTATTTTTTCATTTTCATTGAATAATTGTAGCACAAAATTAAGTTTTTTTTTGTGGATTAAAATTTAAACAATTCATTTGTTGATAAAAAATTATAAAATGGAAGATGAGCTTATTACATGTGTGAATTTTTTTGCAAATATCAAATTCTAACACCAATTATTATTTGGATTCTACAATTTCTTGAACTTAACAAATAAATAAACTCAATCATATTTTTAGATTTGAATAGTTTAACAAATTAAATCAGTGAATAATTTTCTTACTTTTGTTTTACATTATTAATAATTCAAAAATATTTAATTATGAAAAAATATATTTTTCTTTACATTTTCATTCTTGCTTCTACTTTGGTTAATGCTCAGGAGTATTATTGGGTTTATTTTACCGACAAATCTGGTACAGAGTTTAATCCAAACACTTATTTCAATTCAAAAGCAATCGACAGACGTTTAGAAAATGGAATTTCACTATATGATATTTCTGATTACCCATTGAATGAAAACTATAAGTCTGAAATAGGAAAATTAAGCACTGAAATTATTGGTGAATCTCGCTGGTTTAATTCCATTGCAATATATACAACAAAGGAGAATGCAAACTATATTTCAGGTTTTAGTTTTGTTAAAGAAGTTGTTAAAATTTCTAATGATGCTAAACTTGCCAGCATTGATAATCCATATTTAATATGTCAGGATGAGAAGATGCGGTTGGAGAGCCAGTTGTCGCGCATGAACTGCCAGACGTTTTCGACGGGGTTGAGCTCCGGGCACCTGGGCGGCAGATCTGTTATGGGCACCTCGAAAAATAGGCCTTCCCTGAGCGGTTGAAATCGGATTCAGAGTCTTGCGCGCTGGACGCGCGGGAACACTGGAGTGAGCGATGGGCCAGCCTGGATTTTCGACCTTGAGAACCGTTACGCGGGCTTGGACGCTCGACTGTTTGACCTGTTCGATGGCTACCT
>JBBQCZ010000055.1:0-22336 GCA_038319215.1 Bacteroidales bacterium
GGAAGCTTCATGTATTTCATTTAAGTACAGAGAAAGAGATCTCGCTTTTTTCTGATGCCAAATTGTCTGAAAAAAGAATTACTGCTGAGGTTTGTGTTCATCATTTATGGTTTAACGATTCATTTTATGAAAAACTTGGTAATAAAATAAAATGGAACCCTGCAGTTAAGAAAGAGTCTGATCGTTTAGCATTGATTAAAGCTTTGAAGGATGGAAGAATAGATGTTGTAGCAACAGATCATGCACCACATACAGAAAGTGAAAAAATGCAGACATACCTAAAAGCTCCTTCTGGTGGCCCGATGGCGCAACATTCATTGCTAGTAATGCTTGAACTTGCACTTCAAGGCTACTTTGCCCCTGAAGATGTGGTTAAGTGGATGTGTCACAATCCTGCCGAGTTATTCGAAATTTATTTACGAGGATTTGTCCGCGAAGGCTTTTATGCAGATTTAGTTTTAGTAAATCCAAAAATGAAAACTAAAGTTACAAGAGAAAGCTTATTGTCAAAATGTGGATGGTCTCCTTTGGAAGGAACCGAGTTTAATAATAATATTTATACTACTTTTGTAAATGGAGTGATGGTTTATGAAAATGGCAAAATTATTGATAACAATGCCGCAATGCAATTAAAATTTAATAGACGTTAATTATGAAAAAATTATTTATACTTTCAATGTTAGTATTTCCGGTAATACTTAGTGCCCAGATTAATAAAACTGTTTTTGACGAAGTAAAAGAGCAAGAAATACTAATAGGAGAATGTAATCCTGAAGGGTTTAGATCGGAAGGGTTTAATTCTTGGTTTGACGCAGAGTATGATGCATTTCAAGTGAACGATGAGTTTTTTGTTCCTGGTTATAATATCCAATTTGACTCCGTTTATGTTTTTTTAGGAACATGGTGCAGCGATTCTAAGCGCGAAGTTCCAAGATTTTGTAAAATTATGGATCACACTTATTTTGCTGGAACTCCAGTTCGTTACTTCGCTCTTGATGGAAATAAGCACACAGATGTTATTAATACTAAAGAATTTTATATTGATTACGTACCTACTTTTATCTTTTATTATCGAGGAAATGAGCTTTGTCGCATAATTGAAGCCCCAAAATTGAGCCTAGAAGAGGATATAATGGATTTATTGAGTAGAATTCAACCTTAATTTGCTTTTGTAAATATCTAGTAATCAGCGCTTTCGTATATTTTTTTGATTTTTTTCAGTTCTTATGCCACGTTTTTAACATTTCTACTGTCTTATTTGTGGTATAAAACTTGTATCGCAGAAATTAATCAATTAGAAAATGAAGAAACTTATTTACAATACTGAACATGGAAAACTAACTGTTAATAGTAATGGCAGTATAGTTATTGAGTTTCAGAATTTGTATATGCAGTTGAATATCGCACAATTTGCAGAATTTGTACAATTTGTAAATGTACATTTTCGTCAATTAGCTGGAAAAATTGGAGATAACCCTAAAGACAGTTTTTATCACACTGTTTTGCGTAATATGGATGATGAGGTTGTTGACGAATTTAGAAAGCTTATTAACGCCCCTGTCTTTTCCCCTGACGATAAATACGACTTGTTTGATTCATTTAAAGAAATGAAGACAAAAAAGCAAGAAATATTTTCAGGTAAGACTGTGAGGCTAGATGCTACTGCAATATGCTTAAATTAATCATTAAAAACTTCTTGTAATACTTTGAGAGAATTTATTTCTCCAAATCCTGGGATATGAAATTTATAATACATAAGCAATTTCTCTATCAGCATCTTTCTTATTTTGTAATTGCAGAAAGATTGATTATTGTTAAAAGAAGTTTTTAAAAACTGGTTCATTATTTTACTTTCCTCTTCGTCCATAGACTCGTTCTCGCTAGTAAACATTGGGATAAATAATCCTTCTTTAAGATTAAAAAAAGGCATTTCGAGCGAAAAGTTGTGAGTAATTCCAAAACCAGATATTTTTGCAAAGTCTCGAAGAAAGAATAAATGGATGTCGGATATGTTGTTAACCGTTTCATTTAATTGCAAAATCGTTTCCTGAATAAATTCAAAAAGATAAGTATTTGGTTCTTCTTCTTTTATTGTTTTTGCCATTACTTCGGCTATAAATTGAGCTAGGCAAGTCTTTACAATGTCATTGCAAAGTGCATCAAGATTGTATTTTCTATTACAGTATGAAATTGATTGAATGCTTCGAGTATCTTTTAACTTAACTTCGGTCTCTACAATATTAAGAGGAAAGAGGAGTGATGGTTTAATGCCAGTTTTTGAAGTTTTTGGAATACGTACAATTGAGGCAAAACGTCCGTAGTCGAGACTGTAAAAATTAACTATGTATGAAGAGTCGCCGTATTTAACTTTATTCAGTATAATTGCTTGAGTTTTTCCTATCATTCGTTTCCATTGATAAACAAGATTTTTGTAATATCAGTTTTAGAACCAGTTTCGTTTGAGCATAAAACCAGATATACTCCAGAACTAACTCTATTTCCATTAAGATCTTCTCCATACCAAATAGCTTGTCCGCCTTCGGAACGAGTTTCAAAAACCATATTTCCTGAGATGTCGGTTATTTTAACATAAGAACCCGCAATTAATCCAGTAATCGTGATTGGCCCGCGGTAATCTGGTTTTACCGGATTGGGGAAAGTATATACTCCAATATAATCATCAGAACCTTCTGTTGCAGTGCTGCGATATGAAATCATTCCTGCTGATGTTCCGAAAAATACCTCGCCAGTATTTGGAACAATTGCAGAGCAAATTATATTATTTGAGAGTAAAGGCGAATTGTCTTTTGTAAAATGATAAATTTCTTCAAGCCCGTCGGAGCTTGTATAATACACTCCACCAGTTTGTGTTCCAAACCATTTTTTATCAGCACCATCAACTTTTATGGATGTAACAATTTCGGTTCCGAGTAAAATGTCAGCATTATCTGTACCGTCGTTACGAGGAATTTTAACTTGACGAGCTCTTAACGTTCCAGATTCAAAAACATCTTCTGGATTATAATAAACTACTGCTCCCTTGCTAGTTCCAACCCAAATATATCCGTTTTTGTCTTCGGCAATTGAGAATACATCATTGCTAATAGTTTCTCCATCTTCATCAAGGATTGTTAGTTTTTTATATCTATCATCGCTTTTATTTCCAGGAGTATTATTGTCGTCAAATACGAACAAGCCAACACCTTGAGGCAGAATTACCCATTTATAATCGTCTTTAGTAACTATAATTTGTCCTGTATTGATTAGCCCAAGTGAAGATGAATAATCAATTGAAGTCCAAGTTCCATCAGGAGCCATTACATGGAACTGTGGAGATGTAAGTGAATTAGAAACCCATAGATTTCCATCATTATCAAATGCTAATCCTCCAACTCTAAGGTAATCTGTCCCAGGAACATAAGTTAATGAGCTATTGGTTGTATTATGAATTTTATAAAAAGAGTTATTGCGGAATTCTACTAAACCATTAATCCAAGATCCACAAAAATATCTTGTTTCGTCTTTAGGGTCAAATATTGTTCGTACCAAATCTTTTACTGGTGCTAATTCTGCAACATTATTATAATTATAACTATTCCATTGATTATCAGTAAATTTATAAAACAAAGCGTTGTTCCATTGTGGTCCCCACGAAAGATTCATGCCACCAGCAACAGCAATTAGATCAGATTTAGTAGCCGCTATATCAAATACCGCATAATCTGCTGGTCCATTAATCTTAATATTAGTATATTTCCAAGAATTTGGGTTATGAATTAATCCTAATTTTGTATCTGCAATCCAGACTTCATTATTGTTTGAAATTACTGCAGAGGATGGGGACGGTGATTGTCCTCCTGAGTCGAAGCTATATTGCCAAATATGTCTAACTTCGGTAAGATTTGAATCAAAGAATTTAATCCAGTATTTATTGCACATAATTAAGTTTTCAGAATCACCGCCTAAAGATACAGTGTAATTATATATGTCGTTTAAATGCGACCAATTATTGCCATCAAAAACTAATATTGTGTCGGCATTTGTATTGTTGTAATCGTGGTAATTTACAACTACTTTCCCGTTAATCGCTTTTAGTGTGTTAAAAGATTTTCCTGTCATCCAGTTTAGAGAGGCTGTTGCATTGTCGGAAACAATCTCCCATTTTGAAAAATCGACTAACGATAACGAAAGATCGCCACGATAAACGCCTATGTCGGTTGCCGCATAAATATATGAGCCGTCAGTATCTAAAGTGTTAACTTTTACGTTAGTTCCATTGTCGCCAATAAACCAAGTTTCACGTATTTCTATACGATCTAAATCGAGCACTACTATTCCAAATCCACATCCTAAATATGCTAAGTTTCCTAATATGCAAATGCTGTAAATAGTTTTGTCACCATTCATCGATTTTCTTTTAATATCGCCAATGTTGATAATTTCTTTATCTTTTATTAAGTCGATATTCCCATTTCCATAACCAAGAATAACATAATTAAGACCTGCATGGTATGCGATACTTTTTACCCCAGAATCACTGAGCCCACTTATTTTTGATAATTTTTCTGTTTCTCCAGTATTATTAGCATATTTAAGCAAACCAACGTTTGTAACCAAATAAACATCGCTACCCGCGACAATTACTTTTTCTCCATAGGTGTAAGGTAGATGATCACGCCATTGGCCAACAGCTATTTGTCCGAATGAAAAAATCGAAAGTATTAAGAATAGCAGAAAACTGCCTATGAAATTAATTTTGTTCATTTTTTATTGTTTTACTAATAATAACTAACTCAAAAATGCATAATTTATTTTATTCTTGATGATGTCTAAGGAAATAAAAAAGTTTTTCAGTTGCTATAGCACGATGACTAATCATATTTTTGATGTTTGCTGGAATTTCTGCAAATGTTTCATCAAATCCAGTAGGTGTAAAAACAGGATCGTAGCCAAATCCGTTATCACCTCTAAGTGTTTCGGTAATTTTGCCTTCTACAATTCCTTCAAAAAAGTACTCTTTATCGTCAAGTATTAGTGCTACAACTGTTCTAAATCTAGCAGCACGGTCTGCACAATCTTTAAGTTCTGATAAAAGTTTTTTTACATTTTCATTTGAACTTTTGCCATCACCGGCATAGCGAGCAGAGTAAACGCCAGGAGCTCCATTTAATGCTTCTACTTCTAGCCCTGTGTCATCAGCAAAACAATTTACGCCATATAACTCAGAAATATATCTTGCTTTTTGCAATGCATTGCCTTCAAGAGTGGATTGTTCTTCTGGAAGTTCTGTTTCGTGTTTTATATCGGCAAGACTGATAATTTTAAATTTTCCATTGGCAATCTCTCTTACTTCATCAAGTTTGTTTTTGTTGTTTGTGGCAAAGATAAATTCGTTTGTCATTTTTTTCTAAAAATCAATATTGTGAATAATTTGTCTTATAATTTCAGGAAAATAAAGATCCGAAACTTTTTGTTTATCATCAAGATTAAAAGGGATTTTCGCCTCTCCAAAACTACCATGAATTAAAACTCCTTTTGCATTATATAAACTGAAATGAACTTTAATTGTTCTCTCCGCTTTTGCGTTTCCTGACAGATAAGGGTCACCATAATTTCCTTTTATTTCAAAGTGATTTATGAAAAGAAAATAATTTACATTTCTTTTTGCAGCTATCTCTTCTAAAACTTCGGGTTGGTGAAAAACAATGTTAAGGTACATGTCTTCAGTTGATTGTCGTTTGCTGACGAGTTCGCCATTTTGTATATGCGTTTTATATTGTGCAGCTTCTTCTATTCTTTTTTGTTCTTCTTTTTCATCACGCTTTCGTGCCAAAAAACCTTTTTTTTCTAAATCTTCAGGATTCTCAGGATTGTTTTTCATAGCAAGAACAAGTTCATAGCTAATTATTGAATATAATTGATCTATGTCATCTTGGTCTTGCCTTGTGTTATCGGTAAACAAACTTATAAGTGTACACGAGTCCATCATTGCATTGTAAAGTTGCAAATTGAACTGATACCTAAAGTATTGCATTATCTCATCATGAGTTTCTCTATCTTTTTGTGCCATAATTCCAGTGGCATCATTAAGATAGATTCTTGGATCGAAAGGTACTAGTAAAATTCTTTTAGTTTTATCTGCACCTGTGTTAAAATCCAAATATTCTTGTGCGTTTATTGCTGTCAAAAATACGACAGATATAAAAATTATGGCAGCTATTTTTTTCATTTTTTTGTAATTTAGTTTACATTATTTTAACTGCTATTTTTTGTAAATGGCTAGCTTCTAGAACAGATTTATTATATCGTTTCCGAGCACTAAGACCATTAATAGTAGTAAAATTATCATTCCAATAACTTGAACGATTTCCATAAACTTATCTGACAATTTCCTGCGTGTGATAACTTCAAAAATTAGGAAGATAGAATGTCCTCCATCAAGAGCAGGAATAGGCAAGATGTTTACAAAAGCCAAGATCATTGAAATAATCCCGGTTAGCTTCCAAAATTTATACCAATCCCAAACGCCACCGTAAACCTTTGCAATTCCAATTGGTCCTTGTAGGTTGTCTTTTGCTTTTTCTTTCCCGCTAAATATAAGTCCATAGCCTTTAATGTTTGAGCTTACTACCTCAAATGCATCAATCCATCCATATTTTAAAGCAGAAAAAAATGTATAAGCTTTTCTTTCAAATGTTGGTAGCGAAGTATAAATTCCAATCTTACCCAAGCTATCCACCTGAAGCATAACAGTATCTATTTCGCCTGAATTGTCGAAAACAAATTGTAATTCCTTGCTTTTACTAAAGCTAAGTGTTTCACGTAGTTTTCCGAAAGAATTTATTTTTCCATTATCTATGCTGATAATTTTTGCTCCATTTTTAAGTCCAATTTGTCCTATTGGCATTTCTTTTACAACGCTGTCGATTACAAAAGGATGATTATCCAATGTAATAAATTGACCTCCATTTTTTAGAAATGAATACAGAGTGTCGGTCATTTCTAGCTCAATTGCTTTGCCATTGCGATCAACAGTTATCGTTTCTGCAAAAAATAATCTAGTTGAAAATACGTCTTCGTAACGTGCTGTTTTCTTTCCATTTATAGCGACAACCTTATCTCCTGTTTCAAATCCTAAATATCTAGCATAAGGATAAGCATAAATTCCATTCGGTACATTTTCAACTGGCAGATATTCTTTAGTAAAAACCAGATGAGATAAAGCAAGAATTGTTATCCCAGCAATTACATTCATTATTACACCAGCAACCATAACAATTAGTCTTTGCCAAGCTGGTTTGCTCCTAAATTCCCAAGGTTTAGGCTCTTCTTTTAATTGTTTAGTGTCTAGAGATTCGTCTATCATTCCAGAAATTTTAACATAGCCACCCAGAGGAAGCCAGCCAAATCCGAATTCGGTATCTCCAATTTTCTTACTCCATATTTTAAACCATGGATCGAAGAAAATAAAGAACTTGGTGACTCTAATGCCGAATATTCTTGCAGCGATATAGTGCCCAAATTCATGAATTACAACTAATAGTGTGAGTGCCAGAATTAATTGCCCGGCCATTATAAATGCGGTCATATTTTTAACTTTTTAGATATTTCAAACGATTTAATTCTTGTAATATTATCTGTTTCTAAACAATCTGTTAGTGTGGGATTGTTGATATGTTCAATTTTAACTAATGCTTCTTCAATTAGTTCTGATATTGCGGTAAAACTTATTTGTTCATTTAAGAATAATTCTACTGCAACTTCGTTGGCTGCGTTCATAATGCAAGCTGCATTTCCTCCAGTTTTAAGACAGTCGTAGGCTATTTGTAGGTTGCGGAATGTTGCTAAATCGGGTTTTTCGAAAGTGAAAGTATTTATGTCGGAGAAAGATAGTCTATTCTTTTGTGATATTGACCGATTTGGATAGTCAAGTGCGTATTGAATAGGAATTCTCATACTTGGAACACCGAGTTGAGCTTTTATAGATCCGTCATTAAATTCTACCATAGAGTGAATAACAGATTGGGGATGAACAACCACATCAATTTTGTCTGCTGGGATTCCAAATAGCCAATGAGCTTCGATAACCTCAAGACCTTTATTCATTAAGCTTGCTGAGTCGATTGTAACCTTATTTCCCATGCTCCAGTTTGGATGTTTTAGTGCCTGAGCAGGAGTTACCTTTGAAAGAAAATCAATGTCTTTTCCTCTAAATGGACCTCCCGAAGCAGTAAGAATTAACTTATCTATATTGGCTGGGTTTTCGCCAGCAAGACATTGAAAAATTGCAGAGTGTTCAGAGTCAACAGGAATAATATGGGCTTTGCTTTTCTTGAGTAATTCGGTAATAATATGCCCGCCAACCACTAAAGTTTCTTTATTAGCAAGTGCAATTCTTTTTCCGGCTTCGATTGCTCGTATTGTGGGCAGTAAACCAGAAAAACCTACCATTGCAGTAACAACTACATCTACAATATCTAAGGAAGCTACTTGCTCGATTGATTTTGCGCCAGCATAAACCTTAATTGGCAAATCTGAAATTGCTTCTTTTAAGGCAGTATATTTAGATTCGTCAGCAATTACAATAAAATTTGGTTCAAATTCACGAGCCTGTTTAATTAGCAAATCAATATTATTGTTTGCAACTAGCACCTCAACTTGAAACAAATCGGGATAATCTCTAATAATATCTAAAGTCTGAGTGCCAATTGAGCCTGTAGAGCCTAAAATAGCTATTTTTTTTATTTTTTTCACTGGAATTGTATAAAGTCTTCGGGGTTTAAAGATAATCCTTTTCTCCAGAGCTCGAAGTGTAGGTGTGGACCTGTAGTATTTTCGCCACTATTGCCATAAACAGCAATAGCTTGTCCTGTTTCTATTAAATCGCCCGATTTTACAAAAGAAGATTTATTGTGTTTGTAAACCGAGATTAGCTCAGATTTATGCTGGATAATAATTGTATAACCAGTTTCTATAGTATAATCTGATGAAATTACGGTACCACTTAATACTGCAGATATCATTGTTTCACCCGATGATGCTATGTCGGTACCAAAATGTTTTTTAGCTGGATTATACGGAGAAATTACAATTCCTTTTATTGGAGGAAATAATTCAGGCATAGCATCGTTTTTCGCAAGAGTGTACGATGTGTTATCTTCTACTTTTTCTCTTTGTTTTAAAGGATTATTAAATTCTTTAATCTGATTCTTTGTTAAATTTTCAACTGGCACAACAAAGTCTTGATCTATTGGCACATCATCAAAAATCATATCAGAAATCATTTTTAAATATTGATCTCTTGTTTCCAGTTCGTGCAAAAGACTATCTGTTAGAATTGCATTTTCATAAATCAGTCTTCTTGTTTCCCTATCAGGATATCCAGGTATTAGTTGTTTTATTGGTGTATAAACTACAAAAACAGAAAGAATCGCAAATAATATTACTGTAATACCAAATGTAATGAGAAAAAAAACTATTCTGCTAAATCTAAATTTTCGGATAACATCGTAACTATTCCCGTGGTATATTACCAACTGGAACTTCTTTTTCATCCATTTTATAATTTTTTGTTTCTTTTTTGGCATTTTAGAAATTTTTACAAAGATAATCAATTACTGCAAAAATTAGGTCTGTTGGTAAAGATGTTCGGCATAAGGGAATATAAAATTGTAAATTCTTATACAAGGGTCGAAGAGTATAGACTTTTGCGTAGCAGCGCTGTCAAACATATTTAGTCGTTCGTTAAATCGGCAAATCATAAAGAATAAACCACCTAGAATAATTACGATTTTTAATATTGAAAAAACAATTCCTGCAGTTTTGTTCAGCCATTGCAACTTTATAAGTTTCATAAACTGATTAAGCATTTTTGCAAAAATCAAAACAAGAACAACAACACCAATAAATATTACTGCAAATGAAATTATAGGAAGATATTCAGAACTAAAGCCCGATTTCTCTGTAATAATTGATCCTACGAATGCAGAAAAACGAATAGCAAGAAATACTCCTGCAATTAGAGCGATAAGGCTTCCTAATTCTTTTACTAGCCCGTTTTTAAAGCCTTTATACGCAAAAAAAGATAGGATAATAAGGATTATTATGTCGATAACCATAAAATAAATATAAAAATTTGCCTAAAATTAGATTTTTTTTCGTTAATTCGCTTTATATGACACTAATAAATTCGTTAGTAGGGTTAATAAACTATAATCGACTTCAGCAAATTGATTATTTTCGGAAGAATCCTGTAGAGGTGCAGGAGAATGTTTTCAAGCAATTAGTTGAAACAGCCGCAAATACAGAATTTGGTGTTAAATATAACTTTGCTGGTATCAGGACACTTAATGATTTTTCTGAGAAAGTTCCTATTTTCGACTATGATGGGCTTAAGCCATACATTGAAAGGGTAATGAATGGTGAACAGAATGTGTTGTGGCCAAGCGAAATAAAATGGTTTGCCAAGTCTAGTGGCACAACTTCTGACCGTAGTAAATATATTCCTATTAGTCCAGAATCTCTCGAAGCTTGTCATTTTCAAAGTGGAAAAGATATTTTTATGCTTTATGCAGACCGGTATCCGGAAACAAGTGTGTTTATGGGAAAGTCGTTGGCAATAGGAGGGAGTACAAATATAAATTTGAATAGTGAGAATTCTTATTATGGTGATTTATCGGCTGTATTAATTAAGAATCTTCCAATGTGGACTTATTTTCATAGGTTGCCAAGCGAGAATATTGCATTGATAGAGGATTGGGAAGAAAAGCTCGACAAAATAGTCGAAAATACATTCAATAAAAATGTTACGACCCTTGTAGGAGTGCCTACTTGGCTTTTGGTTTTACTTAAAAAGATACTTGTTTATACTGGTAAAAGCAATATACTTGAAATATGGCCTAATATCGAATTGTTTGTTCATGGAGGAGTAAGTTTTCTTCCTTATAAAAGTTCCTATCAAAAATTGATTCCATCGTCAGCAATGACATATTTGGAAACCTATAATGCTTCTGAAGGTTTTTTTGGAATTCAGGATGAAACTTCGATGAGTAATTCTGAGAATAGCGATAGCCTATTGCTAATGCTTGATTATGGAATTTACTATGAGTTTATAAAATTAAGTGATTATTTGGATGGAAAGAATAACACTATCCCATTAGCAGATGTTGAAACAGGAATAAATTATGCAATGCTTATTTCGACAAATGGAGGTTTATGGAGATATTTAATTGGAGATACTGTGATGTTTGTTTCTAGAAATCCATATAAAATAAGAATTACAGGCAGAACTAAACATTACATAAATGCTTTTGGTGAGGAGGTAATTATTGACAATGCACAAATTGCTTTGAATTATGCAATTGAGCAAACTGGAGCTCAAATTCGGGAATATACTGCGGCACCAGTTTTTTTTACTTCTGGTTCGGAAGGGGCTCACGAATGGCTTTTCGAATTTATCACAGCACCTGAAAATATGGATTTGTTTATGGAATTAGTGGATAAAAAACTAAGGGAAGTGAATTCTGACTATGATGCAAAGCGATTTAAGGATATAACTTTAGGCTTCCCAAAATATACTGTGTTGAAAGATGGTCTTTTTTATAATTGGCTTAGAGAAAAAGGAAAGCTTGGGGGACAGCATAAGGTGCCGAGATTGTCAAATAACAGAGAATATATAGATCAGCTTTTGCTTATGAATACACAAATGTAAAATATTAGCTCTCTAATTTGTTCTTCGATGGTTTAGGATGTAAATATTGCCATTGTCTGAACCTAGAAAAACTTCGTCGTTTGATTTTGCAAAAGAACAATAAAAATTTACAGATGGGATGTTGTTGGGTTTTGTCCAGATAACTTGGTTTTGATATTTTAAATACACTGCTCCATTTCTACCGCACACCACTGCAAGATTATCGCCGAAATGCATATCGGTAAATTCTGATTTGTTATCGTCAATCAAAGTATTCCAATTATAGCCAAGGTCTGATGTAGAATAAAGTACGCCAGCATCAGATAAGGCGTAAACAGTTAGATTGTTGTCTATTTCTAAGTCAACAAAGTCGTTATTGCCTAAATCAATATAATCGTAATTATTACCGCCATCTTCAGTAACAAGTAAAATTCCATATCCTCCAAAGAAACCCACATATTCGCTAACAAAACACATCGAGTTAAATTGATTATCATAAGTTTTGTGTGTCCAAGGATAATTGCCAGATTCTGTTTTTGAAAGCAATCCTTTATTATAATGCTCTCCTCCAGTAATGTAAATTTTATCTTCTGAAAATGCCAGAACCGAGTTATATGGAACGTTATAGCTTTCATAAGGAAGATTGTCTAATCTTATTGTTTCCCAAGTATTTCCGGCATCGGTTGATTTTAAAAGCAATAAACTGTCTCCACAAGCAAACAACACATTGTCATTAAGAAAAAAAACATCATTTACCGAAAGTGAGTCGTTGTGGTAGCACTTTGTCCAAGAGTCGCCCCCATCAATTGTTTTATAAATACTTCCCGAAATATTTTTATCACCACCACACAAAAAACCAGTATTTACATCGTTGAAAACAATTTGGCTTATTTTCATACTATCGTTAATGTTAATATTTAGTATTGTAACTGCAATATCGTTATTATTGTTGGGCTCTGTTTCACAGGAGATAAATCCGACTATAATGGAAAATATGAGTATAACTGGAAATATTTTTTTCATTGCAATTTATTTTAGTGAAATACAGATTATTTTAATTTTTAGAGTTCCAAAATATCAAAAACTATTCCTAAACACTTTGTAATTTGTTGTAATTTAATTTGAAAAGTGTTGCCAAAAAATAGTATCACATTGTTTTTCGGTTTTTTTTTCCAAAAAATATGGCAGACTTGGGAATAGGTCTATATCTGCTCTTTTTTCAAGCTCATCAATACTTACCGCATATTTGAAAATGGATTGATTATTCAACTTTTTATTTGGCATAATAAAGGCGATTTCAGAAATAAGTGTGTCGCTTATAAATAGAATAGCTTTAAAAAACTCTTGTGGAACAGAAACTTCGTTTTTCCCAATAACGGGTAAATATGGTTTTAACAAAGGCCCTGTTACAACATAAATGGACTTTAAATTTTTTGCAAAATCTCTAACCGATGATTCTAGCGATTTCCAAAGCCCACGATTAAAGCCTGGCAACTGCGGACTAATATTACTAAAGAAGAATGATTCTTCCATTGAAGTTTTGGTTATCGACATGTCTGCTGCGGGAGCTAAGTGCCCACGATCATATCCGCTAGATTTATAATCAGATAATTCTGCTGTGCCGGTGCTAACAGCGGGGTCTGATTTAAAATTATCATCACGAGGTTCGTCTCCATTCACCATTTTGTCGGTTAAATGATAAGCTACCCATTTGGCTTGTTCGTGTTCTTCGTTATAAACAAAACAATAATAGGTGTGGCAGATGACTTCTTCGTTTTTTACAATCTTAGGAAGTTCTAGTTTTCTTTCTATGTTTTTTTGACCATAGATATTTGAAATCTCAATAATGAGAAGTGCACAAAAAATGGCGATATATTTTATTTTCATTAGATATTATTTTCCTGATTGTTTTCAATAGCAATTTCAGAATCCGTAACCTCTGTTGTTACTCCATATTTTCTGATTGCGCCACCAACAATATCCTCAAAAGCTACGTAAGTCATGCATAATGTAGCTGGCGCAGTAAATATTACTCCAACACCGCATGCCAGAACACCTGCAAGATTAATCAGTCCAATAACAACGATAAATCCGAAGAATTCCCACCATTTTTGAGTTATTATTTTTCTACTTAGTTCCATTGCAGGCCAAAAATCGTATCCAAGGAAAACAACAAAAAGCTGTGCAAATGAATATGAAACACCGAGATAAATTCCTGGTACAATAAGGAATAATACTCCAACAATAATTAGTAGTCCTGAAACCAAACTTAGCAATAATAAAACGAGAAAGAATCTGAAGCCAGAGAAAAACTTAGCAAAATCGGGCGATTTTCCTTTATATAGTTCATTTGCAACCAATAATGCGCCGGCAGTAAGAGCAGGTTGAAATAAATTTGTAATCAAACTACCATAGTCTTCAAGAAAATATCCTGCTGCAAAAAATATAGGCATTATGATTGCAAAGAAGCCTATAAATCCACCCATATTTTTTTTGAAGAGCTCAAATCCTTCTTTTATGTACAATTTGAATTTGAATTCGTATCCATCATCTAAGAGCTTCTGAAAAACCACATCGTAATTAACCATAATCGATTGAATTTGTACAAAGATAAAAAAAGACAAAAGAACCTTGCAATATGCTTGAAAAAAGTTTGAAATTTAGATATTGGCTATTTTTTATTGTAGACTGCCGAATTCCCTTTTGAAAGCGCTAAGAAATTCCTCGATGGTGACGAAATAAGATCGATGTCAAATAAATCTTTCCATTTATTATCAATTTTATCGATAGTTTCTTTATTCATGCAAACTACGTTGGGCCATTCTCTTAGAAAGCCATCTTTCGATTTTGTTTTTATTCCGGCATCAATAATTAAAATATTATTTTCAATTATACAGTCGTGCGCAGGGTCGATATTATTGAGAATATACCAAGGAATAAGACTTGCCGCCATAGAAAAATCCAAATCATCGATAATTGCAATAATTTTCAAGTCGGGATTTTGGTTATTTCTTGCTAATTCAATTGCGGAATTTTTGAAATTTAGATTTTTGTCAACTTGTTTTAGTAAAAGAATTCTATTATTGATTAATATCTCTTTACCAGATTGTGATGATGAAAAAGGAGTAATATTATCGTCA
This sequence comes from Bacteroidales bacterium, assembly GCA_038319215.1. Classification (GTDB taxonomy): domain Bacteria; phylum Bacteroidota; class Bacteroidia; order Bacteroidales; family ML635J-15; genus Bact-19. Next base: position 14,830 of record JBBQCZ010000055.1, read on the forward strand.
GGATTTAAAAATACATCCGCAGCATCAATAAGAAGTTTTCCACCAAAAGTAAATTTGTAGGAAGAATGATCTAGCACATCTGATGGTCCTTTGCTGATAATAATTTTATCATTTAGGTCTGATAATTTGGTGATAGCAGCTAAAACAACATTGTCATCATGAATATTTATTGTCTCGTTAAAGCAAATTATCACTTTTGAGAACATCATTTGACCTGCACCAAGAAGGGCATTCATTATTTTAATATTCTGACCTGAATAATTTGTTTTGGTTTTTATCAGAACTAAATTGTGAGCCACACCATACGCCGGAAGTCTAATGTCAATTATCTCTGGAGCAATTGTAATTTGAATAGGTTTAAGAAAAATTCTTTCTGTTGCTTTGCCAAGATAATAGTCTTCCATAGGTGGAATTCCAACTATTGTTGCTGGAAATATTGCATTTTTTCTGTGGCAAATACATGTTATATGAAATACAGGATATTTGTCGGCGAGAGAGTAAAAGCCGGTATGATCACCAAATGGGCCTTCGGTTACAAATTGTTCTTGAGTGTCGATGTAGCCTTCAATTACAAAATCGGCAGATTCGGGAATGTAAATGTCGTTGGTTATACTTTTAACTAATTTTACGTTTTTGTTTCTTAAGAAACCTGCGAGCATAAACTCGTCGATGTTTTCGGGAAGCGGAGCAGTTGCACAATATGTTAATACTGGATCTCCACCAAGAACAACCGATACAGGCATTTTTTTGCTTAATGCTTTGTATTTGTTGAAATGCGAAGCCCCACCTTTGTGTAAATGCCAATGCATGCCAGTGCTGGTTTTATCAAAAACTTGCATTCTGTACATACCAATATTTCGTACTTTAGTTTCAGGGTCTTCTGTAATTACCAATGGTAATGTGAAGAATTTGCCACCATCGAAAGGCCACGATTTTAAAATTGGCAATTCATCCAAGTCTGGATTATTAATAATTATTTCTTGACATTTCCCTTTTCCTTTTATTTTTTTTGGAATCCAACCAGATGCAGACTTGAGTTCTGGCAATAGTGAAAGCTTGGAAAATATTCCAGATTTTGTTCTAGTAAGATGGTCAAATAGATTCTGAATTCTTTGACCAGGCTCATCATAATCATCAATTCCCAATGCTTTGAATAGTCTAGTGTCGGAGCCAAAATGATTTATTAATAATGGGAATTCTGTGCCTGTGTTTTCAAATAAAATAGCCTTTCCACCATCTGGCTGCTTCATAAGTCTGTCGGCGATTTCACTTATTTCTAGATCTGGACTAACAAATTCTTTGACACGAATTAATTCGTTAGATTGTTCTAAAATCTCAATAAATCTTTGTAATGATTCTATTTCCATTTCTTGATAAATAATAAAATAAAAAAATAATGAGTCAAATATAGACTCATTATTTCAATTTTTATTATAAATTATTTTCTTAAAAAATCTATTACTAATTTGTAAATAGCGGAAATTAGATACATAGCAACAAGGTTTATAAATGCTGCAAAAGTGCTAAATATCAAAATAGAGAAGCCAGTTCCAAAGAGTTGTTTAACGTATTCCTGAAAGCCCTCAACTCCAAATCCAGAAAGAATAGAAGGTATGTCAATAACTGTTAAAATTGCCATTACTCCATTTAGTTGTTCCATTGGGAAAAATGGAGTTGCTGCGAGTAGTGCAGCGCAAAATCCAATAATACCAACTGAGAAAGGAATTATTGCAGAGATAATACCAATTGTTTTAAAAACGCCAGGCATTATGTCAATTAGGTTTGTGTTTTTCTCGTTTAAAATCATTTTTGACCTGTGGTACAGAGATCCTGCGATAAACACATAAGTTATAACAGAAATAAAAAGACACAATAGGAATAATATTAAATGGCGAATAATTTGAAATGATTCCAACTCGAAAACCATTTTAAAATAGTCTATAGACACTGAGATAAGACTATATATTCCGTATGCCGCAATTACTAATGTTGCAAATAGAAACATTATTCTAAATGATTTTTTAAAAAATCCTTCCTCATCCACAATGTCGGCAGGTTTTGATGTAAATAGAGCAAGTAGTTTTTCCATAATAATTTGGTTTTGGTTTAATTATCACCAAAGTTATTAAATTTAAGCTAAACAACAAAAATAATAGTTTTTGTTGTTTTAAGAGCTTTGTCAGAAAACTATAGGTTTGGTTTTTGTGTGCTTTGTTAAAGCTGGGTTGGGCAAACTCATGATTTTGTTTGGGCGTTTTTGTCATGAAGTTTGCTAGTGACTTCTCTACGATCAGTCACTGGCAAACTTCCCGCCAAAAACAGATTATCCTTTGTTCTATAACCGTATATTTCACTTTCTATAACCGCAGGTGGCACTTCGCATTAGATTTTCTGCGAAAATTCAATGCTTGTTTACCTGCGGTTGAAATAATCGACCCTGACAGGGTCGATTCTGGTTTGAGATTTCACATTTTATAAGAATGTTTTTAAAAATTACATGATAAGTATTTTGAAGTACTAAACTTTGTTCCAATGAGTAGCGCAATCACTTTTAGCATGGAATTTTAGAATCAAAGTACGCGTTTGCCCTATAAAAAATATAGGTTTGGTTTGTGTGTGCTTTGACTTTACTTGAAATATGAAGTTTGTTAAAGCTTGGGTTTTATTATTTTTTAGAGTCTTTATTTTATTATTTTTGTGAAAATTCTTATTATGAAATTATCGTATATACTGAAAAAAGGTTTTTTTTATTTGTTTAATAAACCAACAATTATCAAGGAGCAATCATTGGAAAGATTTAGAGTTGTTGTTCCTGGATGGTTAGAGCCTGGTCATTTGTATTGTTTTGATTATGCGATAAAAAATCTTCCAGATAACAATCCGATATTAGAAATTGGCACATTTGCTGGTCTGTCAACTAATACAATTCTGTTCTTTTTGTCGAAACATAATAAAGCCAATAAACTTATTACTACTGATTATTATTGGGAGGATATTACTGCAGATGAGAAGATTTGCAATGTAGAAGACCCCATGACTACAAAACAATATCTTAAAGATTCTTTTGTGCGAAATGTTAAGTTTTTCAATCCCAAAGGGAATATAGTTTCTTCAGATTTACCATCAGATGATTTTTTTGTTGCTTGGGAAAAGAAAGAGGCAACAAAAAACTTGCATGGAGGAGAATTTGTTCCAGGAGGACCAATTTCATTTGCATATATTGATGGTAATCATGTGTATGATTTTGCAAAAAGGGATTTTGAAAACGTTGACAAGATTCTTGTTCCTGGTGGATTTATATTATTTGATGATTCGGCAGACTACACACATTGGGGCTCGAAACTTGTTGCACAAGAAGCTGTGAAGTCTGGGAAATACAAGATTGTAAAAAAGAATCCGCATTATTTTGTGCAGAAGCTTAAATAAGATCTCTATTCTTGATAAGGAATTTGTGTAGAATTATAAGAAGCCAAAGTCTATTATATAAATAGTCGTGCCCAGATTTAAATTTCCTTACAAGTTTCTGAACTTCTTTAAACTCTACGTAATTAAACTCGTTAATAACGCCTTCGTTCAGATATTCGTTAATTAAGAAAGCGAGATCGGTGTAAAGCCATTTTTTAAGAGGAATCGAGAAACCCCATTTTGGTCTGTCGAAATATTCTTTAGGAATGTAATCGTATAGTACCTCTTTTAGTAAATATTTTTGAACATTACCCGCGATTTTAAGTTTTGGATCAAGATTTAGCGCAAACTCAACTATTCTGTGGTCAAGAAGTGGTACACGTGTTTCGAGAGCATGACGCATAGACGCACGGTCAACTTTCACTAATAAATCGTCTTTTAGATAATATCTTAAATCGAATACAGCTTGTGCTTCTTCAGGAGTAAGTTTTCTTACAAAATTGGAGTAATCTTGCTCAAGGCTATTGTCAAATATAAGTTCAGGATTAAGAACCTTATCTAGTTCTTTTTCGCTAAATAGGTATTGTTCCTGCGAAAAAATATGACTTTTAATATGAGCTTTGTCCTTGTACTTATAAAGGTAAGATGCTCTTTTGTAACGATTTGATGGGGTTGCTTCAAGCACAGCACCCATTAAAACGTTAAATCTATTTCCTGGAAAAGTTGATAATCTTTTTGCCCATTTATATGCTCCATATCCATGAAAGAGTTCGTCACCACCATCGCCAGAAAGCACCATAGAAACATGCTCCTTTGCAAGTTTTGAGAGCATCATAGTTGGAATTGCAGAAGAATCTGCAAATGGCTCATCGTAAAAATCTAGCATATCAAGAATAATATCTCGGGCATCTGATTCTGTAACTATATATTCATGATGGTTTGTACCTAGATATGATGCTACCTTGGCTGCATATTTTGATTCGTCGTGTTTTGAATCGGCAAACCCAATAGAGAAAGTGTTGAGTTTTTGATTGTGAACTTTTGCAGCTACAGCCGTTACAAGACTTGAATCTACTCCTCCACTTAAGAATGTGCCGAAAGGAACATCGCTCACTAAACGCATTTTTACCGAAGATGTAATTAATTCGTTAAGTCTTTCTTTTGCCTCAACGGGATCGGTAATTACATTTCTACGTATTGTGCTTTCTATATCCCAATACGATTCCATGCGAAACCCATTTTCGGAAACAATTCCTGTTTGTCCGTTAGGAAATTTACGAATATTAGAGAAGATTGTGTTAGGCTCAGGTATATAACCTAAGTGTAGGAATTCGTTTATTGCAGTATTGTTAATTTGACGACGTTCACGAATATATTTTATTTGTAATAGAGATTTTAATTCGGATGAAAATGCAAAGCTATTGCCATCCCAATAGTAGAATAATGGTTTTATGCCAATTCTATCTCGGAAAAGATACAATATTTGTTCCTGTTTGTCGTAAATGCAAATAGAGAACATCCCGTTAAGCTTATTGATAAAGGTAACTCCCCACTCTGCAAAAGCCTCAACAATAACTTCTGTATCACTGCTAGTTTTTAGTTCAATGTTTAGGTCTGCAGCAATTTCCATAAAGTTGTAAACTTCGCCATTGTAAACGCAAATATATCTCATCGAATGAGATTCCATTGGTTGGTTTGCATCATTTGACAAGTCTAAAATGCTCAATCTTTGATGACCTAACCCAATCATGTCAGTAAAATAACTACCTACAGCATCGGGTCCGCGATGGACTAAACAGGAAGTCATTTTGTCTAATTCTTCCTTGCTTACAAAATCAGGATTATTTTTGGTGTAAAAACCAGTTATTCCGCACATTTATTCAAAAAATCTAAATCTTTGCAAAATTAGTGTAAAAAATTAAGTTTCAATAAACTTATTGTGTTTTTTATATCATCTTTCTAGGGTCGACAATAATATCGAAATCTTTTTGAGAGATAAAGCCAGTTTCGGTAGAAGCTTCTTTTAAACTTATGCCTTTTTTATGAGCTAGTTTTGCTATTATAGCTGCTTTTTCGTAACCAATTGTTGAGTTAAGAGCTGTAACTGTCATTAGCGATTGCTGAAGGTAGAAATCTAGCTTTGAAACATTTGCGTTTATTCCTTTTACACAATTGTTATAGAATGACTCACAAGCTTGAGCTAAAAGGTTTGCAGATTCTAGAAAGTTTTTAATTATTAGTGGTTTGTAAACATTAAGTTCGAAATGTCCATTCATAGCTCCAATACTTATTGCTGTGTCGTTTCCAATAACTTGTGCGCATACCATTGTTATTGCTTCTATTTGAGTAGGATTAACTTTGCCTGGCATAATTGACGAACCTGGCTCATTTTCTGGAATAAATATTTCGTTTAATCCGCATCTTGGACCGCTAGACATAAATCTGATGTCGTTAGCAATTTTGGTAAGGCTTACGGCCAATTGTTTTAAAGCACCATGTGTTTCAACCATTGCATCGTTTGCAGCAAGAGCTTCGAATTTATTGGCTGCTGGAATAAAATCTAAAGTTGTGTATTCTGAAATTAATTCGCAGACTTTTAAGTCAAAACCTTTAGGAGCATTTAAACCTGTTCCAACTGCAGTTCCTCCAATTGCAAGTTCTGATAGGTGTGGTAAAGTGTTTTCCAATGCACTAATTCCATGATCTAATTGAGCAACATAACCAGAGAATTCTTGACCAAGGCTAATTGGTGTTGCATCCATAAAATGTGTGCGTCCGGTTTTTATTATTTCCATATTGTTTTTAGAAATTGCAGCAAGTCCGTTTCGCAATAGTTTTATTGCAGGGATTGTTTTTGTTTCAAGAACTAGCTTTGCTGCAATATTCATAGCAGATGGAAATGTGTCGTTTGACGACTGGCTTTTATTTACATCGTCGTTTGGATGTAGTATTTTTTTATCGTCAGTAAGCAGACCTCCCGAAATAACATGCGCTCTATTTGCAATAACTTCATTTAGATTCATATTGGTTTGTGTTCCCGAACCTGTTTGCCAAACTACAAGTGGGAAATGATTGTCGAGTTCTCTGTTGCAAATTTCGTCGCAGACCTCTGAAATCTGTCTATTTTTAGCATTGCTTAATCCTCCAAGGACGAAATTGGCTTCGGCACAGGCTTTTTTTAGTAAAGCCATTGCATGAATAATTTCAATTGGCATTTTTCCGCCTATTTTAAAATTTTCAAGTGAGCGTTGTGTTTGAGCTCCCCAATATTTGTCTGCAGGAACTTCAATATTGCCCATGCTGTCCTTTTCGCTGCGATATTTCATTGTAATATTTTTTAGTCTAAAAATTCTTTAATAGCGAAAGCAACTTTTTCTGGCTGCTCATAATGTAACCAATGCCCTGCATTTTCTACAGTTTCGATTTTTGCGTTAGAGAAAATAAATTCTATTAGCTTAACATCATTGCTCGAAATATAGTCGGAGTTTGCAGCTTTAAGAAAAAGTGTTGGTATATTTATTTTTTTGTCAATATAGTCATCAGGATTAAGACCTTCCATTATTTCTGGAAGATATTTAAAAATTGCATTTAGATTTATTTTCCAATATAGCTTTCCGTTTTCTTTGTTTAGGTTTTTAAGAATTACGTTCTTAATTGATTCGTCGTAATCTTTCAAGTATTCGCTTGCTTGACGGTAAGAAGTCAATTCGTTTAAAGGCAAATTCATCATCATAGTTATAAGGTTGAGATGAAATTTTACTGAATCGCTCTGTTCAAGTAAAGAAGAGTAATTGCGAGGAGAGATGTCGGCTACAACGAGTTTTTTTACTATATCAGGATATTTGGATGCAAAAAACATAGCAGTTTTCCCGCCCATTGAATGTCCGAGAAGATAAATGCCGTGTAATCTGTTTGCATCAATCCAAATTTTCAAATCTTCGCACAAATCGGAATAAGTATGAGATGGATTATGAAAAGATTTTCCGTGGTTTCTTTGATCAATCAAATGGATTGTAAATTCTTCGCTTAGAATATTTGCAACTCTTAGCCAGCTTTCGCTACTTCCATAAAGTCCGTGAAGAATTACGAGTTGTTCTTTACC
>JBBQCZ010000056.1:0-22043 GCA_038319215.1 Bacteroidales bacterium
CACTCCCGAAATATTTGTGCGATAATATTCATCCACAATCACTTTACCTCTTTCTGTTATAATGCCAACCTCTTCAAGTCCGATATTTTCAATATTTGTAGTTACCCCTACGGCAGATAAAACAACCTCACACTCCATTTGAGCATCGCCTTTTTTATCGGTATAAAAAACAGTACATTTTCCGTCAGAAACTTCTACATTATTGACAGAAGTGCCAGTCATAACTTTTATACCAACTTTTTTAAATGAGCGGGCTAATTGTTTGGAGACTTCCTCGTCCTCTAAAGGCACAATTTCGGGTAAAAATTCGACAATAGAAACTTCACAACCCATTGAGCTATAAAAATACGCTAACTCTGTGCCAATTGCGCCAGAACCAATCACTACCATCGATTGTGGTAATTTTTCTAGGCTCAAAGCTTTGCGATAACCAATAATATTTTTGCCATCCTGTTTAAAGCCATTCATTTCCTTTGATCTAGCACCTGTAGCAAGAATAATATGCGCAGCAGTTAATTCCTCAATGCTGCCATCATCTTTCTCAACAGACATAATATTTGCAGAAAGAAGTTTACCAAAACCTTTAACAACTGTAATTTTATTTTTTTTGAAAAGATATTCGATTCCTTTACTCATATTTGAAGCAACTTCTCTGCTTCTAGCAATAACTTTTGTAAAATCAGGCTTTGCAATTCCATCAATAATAATTCCGTAATCTTCGGAATGTTTAAAATAGTTAAAAACCTGAGCACTCTTTAACAATGCCTTTGTTGGAATGCATCCCCAATTTAGACATATACCACCTGGCTCCGCTTTTTCAACAACTGCCACATTCATACCAAGCTGCGATGCACGAATTGCAGCAACATAACCACCCGGTCCACTTCCCAATACTATTAGATCAAAATTCATATTATGTAAATTAACAATTTGAATGAAAAATCGAATTTATAAAAAATAATTCGAAAAATAAACAATTTTTCTATTATTTTTGTTTAAATTTACATACTGATAAAAGCACACCTTACATAGTATGGAAATTATCAAGATTTGAGCAAAAATGTAAAACCAAAAAATTAACTTATGGAAAAGTGTATATTAGTTCCTTTTGATTTCAGCAATGAAGCAAATTTTGCTTTGGATCATGCATATGAGTTGGCAAGAATATCAAAATTCCCAATTCATCTCTTATATGTTGTTCAAAACGAACGTGAAGTTGAAGAATGGCACGCAGAACTGAAGAAAATTGCTGATAAATTTGCACAAAAGCATAATTACAAAGTTGAAGCAGTTGTTAGAGCTGGCAATCTGTTTGAAACTATTTACAATTATGGAATAGAAGCAAATGCTTATCTTGCAGTTATGGGAACTCATGGTGTTAAAACCATTAAGCGTGCAATGAAAGTAATTCAAAAATTTGTAAAAATTCCTTTCATTTTAGTGCAGCGTCCTATTAATTATGGCGAATACGATAAAATTTGTGTGCCAATTGATGATGATAAAAAGTCTAGAGCTAAATTTTTGTGGGTAAAATATCTAAATAATTTATTTGAAAGTAAAGTATATGTTGTTTACCCAGAAACAAATGATTCTTCAAGAAAAGCAGAGATTAACAGCAATTTAATGTTTGCGACATCAATTTTTGAAAAAGAAAATATGGATTTCGAGATTAAAGCAGTTCCAGAAGCAAACTTCTCTGATAATATTTATGATTACATGAGCGAAATAGAGCCAGACGTTGTACTTTTTATGACTGATAAATACAAAAAATCTGTTACAGAACTAAAAAGAGCCCGAAGCATCGAGTTATCTAAGAAAATTCCAATTATGTGCGTAAATCCAAGAACCGACATTATAAAGTTGGGTGGATTCGCCTATTAAGAAACAAAATACATAAATAAAAAAAGTCAGATTTGATTGCAAGTCTGACTTTTTTGTTTTTTAATTGAGTTAATAATAAAAACGATAAGCTAAAGTAATTATTTCTTTAAATTCAAATTTACCTCATTGCGTTTAATTTTTATTTTTCCCGCAGTCTCCAATTGCTTCAAATGACGAGAAACAACTTCACGCGTAGAATTAAGTTCTTCAGCAATCTGCTGATGGGTCATCTTCAAAATTCCATTAGTTTTTGCAGTCCTGATAATTAAAAAGCGTTCCAATCTTTCTTCCAATTTAGTAAATGCAATTGAGTTAATACTTTCCAAGAGTTCATCAAATTTACTGCGATAATTTCCAAAAACAAAAGCCCTCCAGATTTGATATTTTACAATCCAAACATCCATAAAGTAAGATGGAATCATTAAAATTTCAGAATCGGTGGCAGCAATTGCCATAACATTTGTTTTGGCTTGATTTATACAACATGATACCGACATTGCACAAATATCGCCACGATACAAAGAGTACAAATATAGACCAGCACCCGACTCCTCTTTTCTCATTATCTTAACCTCTCCTTTAGTAATTAAAGGAATAAATTTTATTTGAGAATCCTGTTCAATAACCACATCCCCTTTAGAAAAATCCTTCAGTAATGCATTTTCGCTGATGTCTGTTAACAAGCCTATGTCATTTAACTGAGGGAAAATTGCTTTTAATACGTCTTTCATAATTTGAATTTGACAAAATTTATAGTATCTATTAACTATTGTTTAAAAATAATCAATAATTTAGATTAAAATCCTTTTGTAAAACATTTTTTTTTCTTAATTTTGAATACTTGAAATAAATGTAAATTTTTAACATAAAATACTTATTATCAATAAATTACAGTTTAATATGACAAACGTAAAAAGAGTTTACTCATTCGGAAACAAGCAAGCCGATGGTGACAGTAAAATGAAAAATTTGCTTGGTGGTAAAGGTGCCAATTTGGCCGAAATGTGTTTATTAGGTTTACCGGTACCTGCCGGACTTACTATTACTACAGATACCTGTACCGAATATTACGAAAACAATTGCCAACTTCCTGCAACACTTATGGATGATGTATGGGCAGCAATGGAAAAAGTTGAAGAAGCGATGGGTATGATATACGGTGATGGTGATAATGCATTGTTGGTTTCTTGTCGTTCTGGCGCGCGCAGTTCTATGCCTGGCATGATGGACACAGTATTAAATATTGGTATCAGTTCCGCAACAATACCTGGCTTGATCAAAAAAACAAACAATCCTCGTTTTGTTTATGATTCATATCGTCGTTTAATTATGATGTATGCAGATGTTGTTATGGATAAAGCTGAAGGCTTAGACAAAAACATCCGTCGTCAATTAGATGAAATGCTTGACGAATACAAACATGCAAAAGGATTTAAATCAGATACAGATCTAACAACTGACGATTTAATGATTTTAGCTGATAAATTTAAGAAAAAAGTTAAAGAAGTTTTAGGCTCTGAATTCCCTGATGATGCAAAAGCGCAATTAGAAGGTGGAATAAAAGCTGTTTTCAAAAGCTGGAATGGTAAAAAAGCAATTTCTTACCGTCGTATCGAAGGTATTCCTGACAATTGGGGAACTGCTGTTAACGTTCAAGCAATGGTATTTGGAAACATGGGCGATTCTTCTGCAACTGGTGTTGCTTTTACAAGAAACCCAGCTACTGGTGACAATATTTTTTATGGAGAATGGCTTGTTAATGCTCAAGGCGAAGACGTAGTTGCGGGGATTCGTACTCCAAGTCCACTTAACGATGACACTAAAAACGAGCAAAACAAACATTTAATGTCAATGCAAGAGCAGTATCCTACAATTTACAAAGAATTATGGGACATACGCAATATTCTTGAGGATACTTTCAAAGACATGCTTGATATAGAATTTACTGTTCAAGAAGGTAAATTATATATGCTACAATGTCGTGTTGGTAAAAGAACAGGAACTGCAGCATTGAATATGGCAATGGATATGTTGGCTGAAGGTCGTATAGATGAAAAAACAGCTGTTTTACGTTTAGACCCTGCACAACTTGACGAATTATTACACCCAATTGCTAATCCTGAATCTGAAGCAAAAGTTACTCCTGTTGTAAAAGGTTTACCTGCTGGCCCTGGTGCTGCTGTAGGAAAAGTTGTTTTCTCAGCTGAAGATGCAGTTGCTTGGACTCGCCGTGGCGAAAAAGTAATTCTAGTTCGTAAAGAAACAAACCCTGAAGACGTTGAAGGTATGCGCGTTGCTGACGGAATTCTAACTGCTTTAGGTGGAATGACTTCCCATGCTGCACTTGTTGCTCGTGGTTGGGGTAAATGCTGTATTGTTGGCGCCGGCACAATGGACGTTAATGAAAATACAAAAACAGCAACAATTAAAGATTCTGGAGTTACAATTAAAGAAGGCGACATTATCACATTAAATGGAACAAAAGGCCATGTTTACAATGACGAATTGGAATTGATGGATGCAACAGAAAATCCACGTTTCCAAAAGTTTATGACTATGGCTGATAAATTCAGAAGAATGGGTGTACGCACAAATGCCGAAACTCCTGAAGATGCACAAATTGCTCGTGATTATGGAGCTGAGGGTATTGGACTATTCCGCACAGAACACATGTTCTATGGTAAAGGCGCTGATGAGCCATTATTCATTCTTCGCAAAATGATTCTTTCATCTACAGTAGAGGAGCGTCAGGCTGCAGTAACTGAATTATTCCCATTTGTTAAACGCGATATGAAAGGAACTATGGCAGTTATGGATGGACTTCCTGTTACATTCAGATTACTAGATCCTCCGCTTCATGAATTTGCTCCTCACACTGCTGAAAAACAAGCTGAAATTGCAAAAGTTATTGGAATAAGTGTTGAAGAAGTTGCAAAAAGAGTTGATAAACTTCATGAAACAAATCCTATGATGGGTCACCGTGGTGTTCGTTTGGGAATTACTTATCCAGAAATAACAGAAATGCAGTTCCGCGCATTATTCGAAGGTACTGCTGAGCTTCTTAAAGAAGGTAAAAAACCAATCGCCGAAATTATGGTACCAGTTACTTGCGATGTAAACGAATTAAATATTTCGAAAGTAATTTTCGACAAAGTAAAGAAAGAAACAGAAGCAAAATTTGGTATCGAAATCCCATGTCTTTACGGAACAATGATTGAAATTCCAAGAGCTTGTCTTCTTGCTAATAAAATGGCGGAAACTGCTGAATTTTTCTCTTTCGGAACAAACGACTTAACCCAAATGACTTATGGATTTAGCCGTGATGATGTTAGCGGATTTATGCAAGACTATCTAGACAAAAAGGTTATGCCTGCAGATCCTTTCCAAACAATAGATCAAGAAGGTGTTGGCCAACTTATAGAAATGGCAGTTGTGAGAGGTCGTAGCACTCGCAATAAACTTAAAGTTGGTATTTGTGGCGAACAAGGTGGCGATCCAGCATCTGTTGAATTCTGTAACAGAATGGGATTGAACTATGTTTCATGTTCTCCATTCAGAGTTCCAATAGCTAGATTAGCTGCAGCTCATGCAAATATAAAACAGTCATAGTACTGAATATTATTAACCTCACGAACTTCAAGATTATAAAGATCTTGAAGTTCGTTTTTAAAATAATCAATTATGGAAATTATTGGAAAACTTATTAAAAAACTGGAAGTCGTTTCTGGCGAAGGTAAAAATGGACCATGGAAAAAGCAAAATTTCGTTATCGAAACTCAGGCTGCTGATTATCCTAAAAAGGTTTGCTTTACTGCTTGGGGCGACAAAGTTGAACTTAACTCAGTTACAGAATCGGACATTATTAAAGTATATTTCGACGTGGAAAGCAGAGAATATAACAATAATTGGTATAACGATCTTAAATGTTGGAAAGTTGAACTAAACACTCCTGGTGGTGGAACAGCTCCTGTTGCAGATTTACCTCCAATTTCAGAAAAGGATATTCCTTTCGATTTAGAAGATGATCCAGGTGACGACTTACCATTCTAAGAAAAAAATCAATTAGCCTTTCCGAAGGCTAACTTATTTACATCCCAAATTACAAATTTCTGCAAAATCTGTTGGAATTTGTTATTTGGGATTTTTATTTGTTCGCAATACCGATTTGAAATTTATATCTTGTTATTTGCAACTTGTTTCGCCACAGCTAATAATGGATTCTATACATTATCTGATCCCAGCATTTCGTAATGCTTGATGGTATTTGCGAGCATTTGCTTCGTGCTGTGCGTTTGTAACGGCAAAAACATGATAACCCGAAAAATCATCCTTAGCACAGAAGAAAATATAATTATGTTTTTCATAATTTAGAACTGCATCTATGGAGCTAACCGAAGGAATATTTATTGGTCCAGGAGGCAATCCAGAATATAAATATGTATTGTAAGGTGAATCTATTTGCAAATGTCTATTTAAAACACGTTTTATTGTAAAGTCACCAGTTGCATAAACTACGGTTGGGTCGGCCTGAAGTAAAATACCTTTGTTTAATCGGTTAATATAAACTCCGGCAACTCTTTGTTTTTCATCGTTTTTCTGGGTTTCGGCCTCCACTATTGAAGCAAGAGTGCTTACTTCAGATTGAGACAAACCAATATCTGCAGCTTTCTGCTGTCTATCCTCGTTCCAGAATTTTTTGTACTCTTCTGCCATTTTCTCAACAAATTTTGCAGCCGATGTATTCCAGTAAAATTCATACGTGTTTGGAATAAACATTGTTAAAAAAGTCTTATTAGTAAAACCGTATTTTAATGCAGTTTCGCTATTATTTAACAATTCAGAAATTTGAGTTGAATCAGCTTCAATATAAACAGCAATTTTTCCAGCCAAAATATCCAAACTACGAACAGAAATAAAACTAAGCTTTACTGGCGATTGCTTTCCACTTCTCAATAAGTTTACCAACTCATTATTAGACATTCCATTTTTAATTTCGTATCGTCCAGCTAAAACTTTTGAAGGATATTTTTTATGTTCTGCTACCAATTTAAATGATTCCATATCTGAAATGTAACCAGTTTTGTCAAGAATTAGCAAAACATTTTCATAATTTGAACCATTTGGAATATATAAATATGCCGGTTCATTCTCAACTTTTACATTAGGTCCATAAATATATCCGTAGTATTTACTTCCAAAAACATAACCCACCACAGCCAAAGCCACAAATACGATGATAAATATGACAAATACTTTTTTCTTTTTAGCCATTACAAAACATAATTAAATATTATCTTAGCAAAAATATTTTAATTACTGATATGAGAATTGTTTTTCTTATAATATTTGCTGCATTGTTCATAATTTCTTGCGATACTGACAAAAATAGAAGTTTAAAATCAGCCGGCGAAGAGAAAACTGAAAAATATGACCTTGATGCTTTTACAAAAGTGGTCATTCGAAGTGATTTCGAAATATATTTTGACTATAGTGAAGAATACTCTATAACTATTACATGTGGTAAAAATCTTATTCCATACATAACACACGATGTTTTACGTAATGAATTAATTCTGGAAGATAATAATGGTGCCGACTGGTTGAGAAAAAGAATAAAACCCAAATTGATTATCTCCTGCCCTAGTCTAAAAGAAATTACGGCTTACGAAACCTGTGATTTAAAATCTTTGGACACGCTTAGATTCGACAATCTTTCTTTTCAAACATGGGCTGGGATTTTAACAACTAATTTGATACTTTCAGGAGACAGTTTATCTTTTAGATGTCATGCCACAACAGGAGATTACATTTTAAATGGAACCTGCAATTATGCATATATGTATAACGTGGGAAGTGGCTATCTTAAGGCAAGCAACTTATATTGTAAAACTATTCATGCTGTTCACAAATCATTAGGAAACAGTGAAGTAAATGCTTCTCAATTACTAATAATTGAAGATATTCAATATGGAAAACTATATTCATATTCTGACAATTGCCCAATGATTAGCAATACTAATTGGGGAGATTCTTTCATAAATCTTGGATGCCAATAGATATTTATTTAAGCGATTTCTCAATAAGAAAATCACCACAAGGCGATTGACTTCTTTAAAAACAATCTAAGTCCTACACCTCTGAAAAACATAAGTAATATAATTGCTGTCCACATTCCATGATTTCCAAAATAACTTTTAAGCACAAATATACCAGGTATAAAAATCAATAGTACAATAACAATCATAATATTTCGCATTGTTTTAGTTGCCGTTAATCCAACATAAATTGCGTCGTATTGAAAAGCCATAAAACTGGCCAGCGGCATTATCCATATCCAGAAAATAAATTCATCGGCAAGAATTCTCACATCAACATTATCAGTTAATGCGAAAAAAATTGGTTTTGCTGCCAAAATAAAAAATATGGTAAATATTACCGCGATATAAAAAGCGAATAAAAGTGATTTCCTAACAGCTGTTTCAAGTAATACCAAATTCTTTGCACCTTTGTACCGGCCAACCAATGTGCCGCCAGCATAAGCAAAACCATCCACAACATACGCAAAAAACCACAGAAATTGAAGCATAACAGAATTCATTGCAAGAATATCGTCGCCCATTGAGGCCGAAACAGCATTAAACAAAAAGAAACTACCCGTAAGAAGTACTGATCTAATAAAAATATCTCGGCTTACTTCAAAAAACCTTTTGAGACCATCAATTTTTACAATCGATTTTAGTGTAAAGAAAATAGAAATCCTTTTGAAATATTTTATAAAATAAAACAGACTAAAAGTAAGGCCAACATATTGAGAAATCACAGTTCCTAAAGCCACACCTTTTATTCCCAAATCTAAATAAACAACAAAAAAACTACTAAATACTACATTTGTCAAACTAATAACAATTGTGATAATCATAGGAATTTTAGAATTCTGCATTCCAATAAACCAACCCATAAATACAAACACAGAAAGCGTTGCTGGTGCAGCATAAATGCGTGTTCGAAAATATTCACCAGCAATACCTAAAGCTTCTTTTGATCCATTTAATTTTAAAATAAGTAGGTTTTCTAAAGGCTTTTGCAATGCAATTAAAATTAATCCTGCGATAGCCGAAAAGCACAAAGCTCTTAATAAAACGGTTGCTGCCTGTCGAAAATCAGAGGCTCCATAAGCTTGAGCTGTTAGCCCACTAGTTCCCATGCGGAGAAAAGCCAAACCAGTATAAACCAAAGTAAAAACCATTGTACCAAATCCGACTCCACCAATAAAAGAAGAGGACCCTAAACGACCAACTAACGCGATATCAACAATCCCAACTAAAGGAACTGTAATATTACTTATTACATTCGGGATTGCAAGTTTAAGTATCTGACGATTCAAGATTATACAATTTTATTTATTTAGTTTTCGCTGCAAAACTAAGCAAAATAAAAATGATGTAGTTTGATTTTTAGCTGCAATAATAAAATTCGAAAATAAAGTTAAAAAGTTACTTAACCAATGATTAAAAATTACAAATCTTTACAAACTTAGACTTCTCTCACAATAAAGACATCATAATCGCCTAAATATTGAAATCCATATTTTCCGTAAAGCTTTCGAGCAATATTATTATTTTTATGAACTTCTAGCTTGATCTGAAGTTTTGCATCCCTAGCATACTGCATTGATGCATCCATTAGTAGATTGCTCAAACCTAGACCTTGATATTCTGGTAAAATTCCAAAATGATGCAAGTAAAGCCTACGACTATCATTAGTAATCCAAGAAGAACCGATTATTTTATCAGTAACTTTCTCAACTAACACAAATAGTACTCCTCCAGTTTTTAAAGTATCGTTTATTATATTAATATTATCACCCCTATGAGCGCCGCCCATGTCTGTTTGTTTCCAAACTTCCAAAACAGAATCGTAATCACTGTTAATAAATTTTCTTACTAAAAAACTCACAAATCTAAGGTTTTGCAACAAGTTCTATTTCTTTTTCAATCTTTCCACCCTGCATAAGCATAAGATCTAGCTCCTCAGCATATTCCGCAAAAGATTTCTGTTTAACGGAAAGATTGTACTTTTTACCAGCTTTCAACATGCAATTAAAATATCCATCAGCATCTGATTTTATCTGTTGCGAGTTTTTTGAATCAGAAATATCTACAAATTTAATTTCAGTTTCAATTCCAGAGGCATCCTCATCAGTTACCTGACCACTTATAAAAACAAGTGCAGGTATAAAGCCACAATTTTCAGTAAAATATGAACCTAAATCCATAACATAAATATCGAAACCACCTTTTCCACCAGGTCTATCAGAAGATATAAATGCAGTTTCACCGTCCGAAGAAAGTCCAAACTGATTTTCGTCTGAACATGAATTTATTGGATAGCCCATATTTACAGGCTCTGTCCATTTACCATTATTATTAAATAAAATAAATAAGTCGTAACCACCTATCGATTTATCGCAATTAGATGAAATTACCATAAAGTCGCCACCAGGATGGACATAAACAAAACCCTCATCAAAATCGCCACTAATTTTATAGTACATCTCAGCTTCGGCAAATGCTTGTTTAAAATATCGTGATACAAAAATCTCCGAGTTATCTTTTACCTTAAACTTTCGATTTGAGACAAAATAAAACTTCTCATTTATAAAATCAAAACTAGGAGAATTCTCATAATACTCTGTATTTAGTAATCCAGGAATTTTTTCGGAATCTGTAAAATCTTCATCGGTATCTTTTGTATCAAAGTATAAATCCCCGCCATCTTTAATTTCTGGTGAGTTTTTGTGTAAATAGTAAGTTGCATCTCCAGCTGAAACTGATCCTAAAATAAAATTCTTGTCTGTTGCAAATGACTCGTCAACAAGTTCAGGCACAGCAAAAACGCCAGGTTCGAGAGTAGCAGACTCAAAAACGGAATATTGATAATTATTGGAAACAAGATTTTTCTCCTGATTTTCTTTAACTTTCCTATTTGAAGTAAAATACAATTTATCTTCACCTCTTGAATAAACTGGGTAAATCTCATCACTTGGACTATTGATATTATCATCTTCAAATGGAATTAAATAATCACCAGCATTATTGAAAGCAGATTTTGCAAGTTTCACTTGAGAAATAAATTGATTAATCTGAGTACTATCAATAGTCGCAGTTCCACCAACAATTGACGATAAAGATACTATCGCCTCATCAAATTGATTTAATTTATGAAAAGTGCAAGCTTCTTGAAAAAGAATTTCTTGTAATTGTGCTTTGTCTTTACAATTAGATTTCGCAATTTTTAGATATTTTAATGCATCAGTAAAATTTCGTGTTTTATAATAACATTCACCTATCCTGAAATTCAAAAATGCATCTGCTGAATAATCTCCAAGTATTTCAAGATATATCACAAGGGCATCGCCAGGTTTATTATCTTCATAAAGCAATTTTGCTTGAGTCATTTTCCAATTCGACTGACTAAGATCTTCTTGTGAAAACAAGGATGAGAAACTGAGAATAAATAAAAATAAAAATAAAACTCTTTTCATAAAATTCATGGTTTTTAATCTCGCTAAAATACGGTAATTTTATTAAAACTAAAAATCAAACAGATAAAAAGCTTTACAAATTACGTTCAAGTTCAAAAAATCTAGTAATACTATTTCTTTTTTCATCATTAAAATTGTAATCAATACAACTACTCAAATAGTTTACTAGATCAAAATATGGATAATCTTCAATATTTTTTTTCGCAATTTCAATTCTATTTTCCACCCCAGATTTTAGTATCAGATTAAATTCTTCTAGAAAAGCAAGGTCGATATTCTTGTTAGTAACCCAAACAGCAAAAACAGCAGGCAAACTAGTATAATTATACCATTCTTCGGCCAAATCATAAACATAAGAATATTTACTTTTAAGCGACAAAGCACTATCACCAATAATAACAGCAGCAGTTTGCCCACCAATCAGATTTTCAAATCCAGGTTTAGCCTCAGAGAATACATAAGTTTTTTTCCAAGAATTTTTGGCTAAAATTTTTACAAGTTTAACAGATGTACGAGATTGATAGTCAAGATATATTTGATTAATCTCTTCTTTAGGAACTTGTGATAATAGTAAAACTGATTCTACTTTTTTATAAGCAGCAAGACAAAAATCTGAAATAATTGTATAATTCTTTAATAATGGCAATGCTCCGATTGGTAGTAATGCAATGTCGGCTTCGTTATTAACAAGATCTTTTGCACAATCGGCAGGATTTCGCTCATTCAAAATAGCATTTTTTGAGATAAATTCTGAATTTGCCAATGCGTGTTTAAAAGGCAAAGTATTACTGTATGAGACGAGAGAAATACGATACATTGTTTTTTTTGCAAAAATAGAAAATGTTGAATTACTTAACAGTCGAAATTTAAAAAAATAAAAATAAAAATTTATAAAATCTAACATTTTTGTTTGTTTACACAAATAACTTTACTATATTCACAACCTAATATTTAGTATTCATAATATTAAGCAAATGAAGACACAAATTCTTCCAAAAACTCTAAACTCTTTAATTATTGGTTTATCTTTAGTTTTAACAATTGCCAATTCAAAACCTGTAATAGCATGTGAAGGAGCTAGTTTTGTAGAGAACATACCACTGACGAACACTTGGCAACTGCACGAAAATATCAATGCCGGAACATATTACGTTATTGAAGTGATGCAATATGAAGTAGTGTTAGTTTCTTTTTGTCAAGGTGGTGCATTCTATGAAAATAATCCAATGGTAGAGATTTCTCCCATGTACGGCAGTGGAACCACACTCAGCAATGATGATTTCTGTGGTTATGGGTCAGAACTTCTTTTTATTTGTGAAACATCTGGATTCTACAAAATCGCATTTTACCAGAGTGGATGCATCTCTGATAATTCTGAACTTGGTACTGTAGCAATAAAAAAAGTACCAACTCCTACTGAATCAGACTGCTTAGGTGCGATACCATTATGCACAGAATTTTACGAAGATGGTTTTTCAGTTAATGGTTCTGGAAATTATTATGACTTACACAACTTTAATACAGAACTCGGTATGGCAGTTAATTACAACAACTGCCCAAATTGCCTTGTAACTGGGGAGATTCGCTCAAAATGGTTTACTTTCCAGATTAATCAACCTGGAAATCTAGAATTTACCATTGACCCTGTTGAGAATTTTGATGACTACGACTTTGCTCTGTATAAAATGTCGGACACGTGCCACTGCGAAGACTTAATCAATTATGGAATAAACCCTCCAATAAGTTGCAATTTTGCGTTTGTTCAGGTTGGTTTTGGAAATACTGGCATTGGCGGAGGCTATGGAAGCTGTGATGGCCCTACAGCAGATTCAGCTTTTAACGAAGCGATACCAGTAGTTGTTGGAGAAAAATTCATATTAGTAGTAACAAACTTCTCAAATTCATCTAATGGTTTTTCTCTTGATTTTTCAGATGGATCTGCTAGTATAGTTGACACAAGAGTCCCACAATTAACAAATATTGTTTATGAACCGCAATGTGGAAGTAATACTATTAGTATACAGTTTTCAGAAAACTTACTTTGCAGCGAAGTCCAAGCAACAGACTTTGTTTTAAGTGGCCCTGGAGGTAATTACGAAATTACAGATGCTTATAGCAACATGTGCGAAGCTTGCAGCGTAAACACATACGCAGGAGTTTTTTATGATAACATTTGGACTTTAGTTTTGGCTGAACCAATGAGTTCTTCGGGAGACTACACAATAGCCTTACAAGCAAATAGTATATTTGATAATTGTATGAATGCAAATTATTATCAAGAATTATACTTTAATATTGACTGTCCCGAATTTTACACATTAACAGTTAATACAGTTGGAAATGGCATTGTGGATGTTGATGGGATGACACAATCAGAGACTTATACCATCATAGAAAACTCAAATTTGGCAGTTACTGCATTTTCGGAATATGGATGGCAATTTGATTCATGGAGCGGAGATTTATTAGGGACAAACTATTTGGAAAACATACTGATGGATGCAAATAAAACAATTACTGCAACTTTTACCGAATCACCGCCGATTTACGATACTCTTACCATTATTATCGAAGGAATAGGCCATATTGAAGTTGATGGAAATTTATATACGGAGCCAATGCTTGTTGAACGATATTCGAATCAAAGTTTATTTGCAATAGCAGATGATGGATGGCAATTTGATCATTGGGAAGATTCATTAACAGGTAGTAATAACCCTCAAAACCTATTTGTTTTTGCAAACGAAAAAGTTAAAGCAGTTTTTACAGAAATTCCAATATATACACTTGAAGTATCAGTTGTTGGTCAGGGAATTGTTGAAGTGAACGGGGTGCTATATGAATCCGTATTAAACTTTGAAGAAAATTCAACAATCGAAATAAGTGCGACAGCCGAAGATGGATGGTACTTTAGCCATTGGGAAGATTCTATTACAGGAATTTCAAATCCACTCAGTTTTAACTTAGATAATAACAAATTTGCAAAAGCTATTTTCTTAGAAATTCAGTTCTACAACCTTGAAATTGCTGTCGTTGGGCAAGGAAGCGTTAACGTAAACAATGTTTTGTATGAATCGGTTTTGAGCATTCAAGAAAACTCAGATATAGATATTTATGCTAATCCTGAAAATGGGTGGTATTTCAGTCATTGGGAGGATTCTTTGACAGGAAACATAAATCCAGAATTAATAAATATACATTGTAATAAATTCATTAAAGCTGTTTTTATAGAATATCCTGATTATAATTTAGAAATAAATATTGTCGGGATGGGAGCTGTTGAAGTAAACGGCATTTCTTACGAAGAAATCACCAGTTATACTGCTTATACAGTTCTCATGCTTAATTCTGTTGCATATGAAGGCTGGCAGTTCAGCCATTGGGAAGACTCTCTTACCGGAACACAAAATCCATCATGGGTAATAATGTTCGATCATAGAACCATAACTGCAGTTTTCACAGAAATCCCTGAATACTATCTCTATATTAATGTAACCGGAAATGGAGAAATTGAAATAAATGGTATAATTTACGAATCGCCGTTGCTAATTGAAGAAGGTAGTTTATTATCATTTAAGGCTATTCCTTTTGAAAATTACATGTTCAGTAACTGGGCTGGAGACTTATCAGGAAATACAAACCCTGATACAGTTTTAGTGCAATCTGAGCTAAATGTTGAAGCAGTATTTTTAAACATTTCTAACATTCAACAATCTAACTATTATAAGTACTCTGTTTCTCCTAACCCATTTAAAGAGTCGTTAAAGATTTCATCAAGTAATGCAGATATAGAAACATTTTATCACTTATACAGCATGACAGGAAGTATTATTTTTAAAGGAAGTTTTTTTGAAAATAAAACCATTTCAACAGATTTTTTAAAACCAGCAATGTATAGACTAAGTGTTGATAATGGGGAAGTAAGACAAGAATTCAAAATTATTAAGACCGAGTAAATGGTTTGAGTATTACATTTAAGTTATTGTTAATAAGATAATTCTTTGTAATTTTGACAAAAAAACAGATGTGTAAATTCAAAATAAATTTAACAAACGATTTCTTCCTAATCGCGGGTCCTTGTGTTGTTGAGAATGAAGAAATAACTTATAATACTGCAAAAAAACTTCAGGAAATCTGCAAAAGACTTGATATTCAGTTCATATTTAAGGCGTCGTACCGTAAAGCTAACCGTAGTAGCATTAGTTCATTTACTGGTCTTGGCGATGAGAAAGCTATTGAAATTCTAAAAAAAGTAAAATCAGAGCTTCATGTGCCTATTTGTACAGACATTCACTCCCCAGAAGAAGCTGTAATGGCAGCACAAGTAGCAGATGTATTACAAATTCCAGCATTTCTGTGTCGTCAAACCGATTTGCTTGAAGCGGCTGCAAAAACAGGCAAAATCATTAACATAAAAAAAGGTCAATTTTTATCTCCAGAGTCAATGCAATTTGCGGCAAACAAAATTATTAATGCTGGAAATACTAATGTAATGCTCACAGAACGAGGCACAACTTTCGGATATCAGGATTTAGTAATTGATTTCCGTAGTATTCCAAAAATGAAAGAATTTGGATATCCGGTAATTTTAGATGTTACTCATAGTTTGCAGCAGCCGAATCAGAGTTCTGGAGTAACTGGTGGTCAGCCTGAGATGATTGAATATATGGCAAAAGCAGGTATTGCAGTTGGTGTTGATGGTTTATTTATTGAAACCCATCCAAATCCAGCAAATGCGAAATCGGATGGAGCAAATATGCTCAAACTAGACCTTATGGAAGAATTATTGGTTAAACTTGTAAGGCTAAAAAAATCACTCTGACATATTTAAGTCACCCTGATTAAAGCTCAATGGAAGCAAATCCTCAATAGAGTTAAAAACCAGAATAGATTCCGAAGAAGCTAATAAAACTCTTATAGCAGATTTAAATCTCATTTCGGTTTCAGCCATAACTTGCCTGCACGAACCACAAGGAGAAATACTTTCGTGCAGCACATTTCCGTCTGGATTTATTACAACTACGGCAATAGCCTCCACTAGTGAATTTGGATAATTAGCATTTGCATAAAACATAGCAACTCTTTCGGCACATAATCCAGAAGGGTAAGCTGCATTTTCTTGGTTGTTACCTCGTACTATTGTTCCATTCTGGAGCAAAACGGCAGCGCCAACTCTAAAATGAGAATATGGTGCGTATGCATTTTTGGCAGATTCAATAGCAATATCAACAAGATTTTTATCTGTGGGATTTAATTCTTCAGGTTTAAATTCCTTAAACCTAATCAGTATTTCGCGTTCTTTCATCCTAAAGAATAATAATTATTCAAAACTACAAAAAATATTGATACAAAACTCTCCTTTCGCAAGTTTGAAGGTATAATTTATGCAACATACTCATATTTTGCTATAAAACCACACTAAAAACAAGCCAAATTTTAAACTATTACTATCTTTGCAAAAATTTGTTACTATGTTTGAAGCTTTAAGTGCGATGGATGCTGCCAAACTGGAATTTAGTCAGGGTGGTTTGCTTGTATTAAATATAACGATTGCAATTATAATGTTTGGAGTGGCTCTAGAAATTAAAGTCTCGCACTTTAAAGAGTTGTTTAAAAAACCAAAACCAGTTATAGTTGGAGTTTTAGCTCAGTTTATCGTATTGCCTGCATTAACGTTTTTACTTATTATGGCATTTTGGAGCAACATTACTATAGGTGTTGCAATGGGAATGATTTTGGTTGCCGCTTGTCCTGGTGGCAATGTTTCAAACTTTATATCCACACTTGCAAAAGGGAATGCGGCTTTATCGGTATCGCTAACAGCCATTGCAACTTTATCTGCAATAATAATGACACCGCTTAATTTTTACTTTTGGGGACAATTATATGAAAATTTTGGACCTTGGGCTAACAATGAATTACTAAGAGAATTAAGTATTGATCCAGTTGAAATGTTTAAAACAGTTCTTATTTTATTAGGAATTCCAATCTTAGCTGGCATGTTAGTGAATCATTTTCTACCCAAAATTACTGAATTTGTTAAAAAACCTATAAAGATATTCTCTATCATCTTTTTTATGGGAATGGTTGTAATTATGTTTGTAAATAACTACGATCATTTTGTAAAATACATTTTCTGGATTTTCATTATTGTTCTCATACACAATGCTTTAGCATTAAGTTCTGGTTTTGGTGTATCTAAATTATTTAGGCTTAATACACAAAACTCAAAGACTATTGCTATTGAAACCGGAATCCAAAATAGTGGATTGGGCTTAGTATTACTTTTTAATCCAAATATTTTCCCACAAGAGCTTGCTTTGGGTGGCATGATGATAGTAACTGCTTGGTGGGGAATTTGGCATATTTTATCAGGTTTAACAATTGCAACTATATGGAGAAGAAGAGCGAATTAGATAAATTTAAAAATCTGTATAAAAAATCTAAATCGCTGACTATTCTCAGCTACTATGTGATTTTTTTACACAGATTGTTTTATAAAAACATTATAGTCGAAGGTCAGGAAAATATACCCAAAGACTGTCCTATGATTTTTGCACCAAATCATCAAAATGCTTTGATGGATCCTCTGGCTGTTATGTTTGCTATTAATAAGCAAATTGTTTTTCTAGCGCGTGCCGACATATTTAAAAATAAAATATTAGCAAAAATACTTAATTTTCTAAAAATACTTCCGGTTTTCCGCATCCGTGATGGGAAAGAAAATCTTACAAACAACGATCTTACATTTGATGTTGCTGTAAAAGTATTGGAAAGCAAACAAAGCATTGGCATCTTTCCTGAAGCCAGGCATAATGATAAAAGAAGATTGCTAGATTTCAAAAAAGGAATTCCACGTTTAGCTTTTATGGCTGAGGAAAAAAATGATTTCAATTTAGGAATTAAAATAATACCTGTTGGAATATATTACAGTAGATACAACAGAATGAGAAGTATTTTACATGTGAGATTTGGGAAACCAATCCAAGTAAATACTTTTAAAGAAGAATACTTGGAAGCTCCGCAAAAAGCAATGCTAAGCCTACGCGACAAAATGGAAGAGGCGCTAAGACCTTTAGTTATTGATATTAAAAGTATAGAATTGTACGATACTTATGAAAGTATACGAAGCCTTTATGTAAAAAACCTCATTAGAAAATTTAAACTTGGAAAACTTAGTCAAATAAATAGATTTAAAGCCGACAAAATAACAATTAAAGCGCTTGAAACTTTCGAGAAAGATAATCCTGAAGAAATGCAGGAAATAAAGCTTAAAGTTACAGAATACGAGAGTTTAAAGAAGAAATTTAGAGTTTCCGACCAATCAGTAGAAAAACCTTTCCTGAGTATATTCCGATTAATTGTCAATTCTTTTATTATGTTTATTTGCATCCCTCCTTTTGCTTATGGCTTAATAAATAACATTTTTGCGTACTTTATTCCAAAGATACTTGTACTTAAAATTAAAGATAAACAATTTCATAGTAGTATTAAGTTTGGCTGGGGTCTATTCGTTATTCCGATAATTTATGCTATTCAAATTGCTATTGTAGCTATCATTTCACCTAAAATATGGATAATAATTGCTTACGCTATTTCTTTACCTATTTTTGGATTAATTGCTAGAGTTATCTGGGAATGGCTAAGTATTTTATTTGAAGATTGGCGTTTATTAAATGTCAGAAATTTCTATCACTCAGATTATAAAAAGTTAAAAACTTTACACCAAAATTTGATTCTTGAACTTGACCTGATAGTAACACACTGGAACAGAAAGTCTTAGCTAAGTCTGCTGTTTTACAATTTTATCTGAAATTCTTTTATTGTACAAAGTAAAAAGTATCATCAAAATTGCTGCAGTCAGGGCCATTACAGATCCGAAATAAAAAGGGGCACTCGAATTTACATTATCGTATAGTAACCCAGCAATTAAACTTGCCGGCAGCAACGAAATGCCTAAAACTGCATGATAAATACCAAAAGCTGTTCCTTTCAAGTCTTTACCGGTTATGTCAGAAATAAGAGCTTTTTGGCTACCATCGGTAAGTGTACTGTACAAACCATAAAGAACAAAAAGCATAATATAAATTCTTATATCACTAAATCGGCCAAACATAAAATAAACAATTGCATAAATAAAGAATCCAGCTATAATAAATTTCTCTCTTCCCTTTTTATCAGACATTTTACCAACCGGAATTGCAAAAATAACCGAAACGGTATTAAAAATCATGTAAATAAATGGGATATAAGAATCTTTAATTCCTGTCTCACTTGTTTTAACTAAAAGTAATGCATCTGTGGAGTTTCCAAGTGCAAACACAAAGACAACAATTAAAAAGAGATAAAACTTCTTGGGCAAAGCTTTTAAAGAAACTTTTGTTTTACCCGCTTTTTGCTGATTTGAATTTTCTTTAACAAATATTATTATTGACAAAACTCCAATTACAGCAGGAATAGTTGCAATAATAAAAATGTTTTGATAATTTAATGGAAAGAAATAAAGTAAAATAAATGCAATAAATGGCCCGACTATAGCACCACTATTATCCATAGCTTTATGAAAGCCAAAACTTTTACCTGATTCTTTATTTGTTACAGATCCACTAATCAAACTATCGCGTGGTGCCGTCCTTACTCCTTTTCCAACTCTTTCTATAAACCTGAAGTATAAAACCTGAATTGGGAATTTAACAATTGCATACAAAGGAGTCATTATTGCAGTTAGACCATAGCCAATAATCATAAAAGGTTTACTCTTTCCAATTCTATCACTCCAAAATCCAGATACAGCTTTTAATAATGAAGCCGTACTCTCAGCAATTCCTTCAATTAATGATATTGTTGTTTTTGAAGCCCCTAAAGACATGAGGAAGAGAGGCATAATGCTATAAACCATTTTAGCAGAAACATCTGTAAAAAAGCTGGTCATCCCAATAAAAAACACATTTTTTTCAAGTCCAAATATTTTTCCTGTTTTGGAAATGCTTTCGTTTTTGCTCATTCAATAAAAAAATTTCAGGATTTCAAGATGTTTGATTAATTCTGCAAATATAAATCGATTCTTAAAATAATATTCTTTTTAGAAAATATTTTATTGCAATTCATTAACTTATATTATTTTTGAATTCAAAATCAACCATTATGAAAAAAACTATTACTTTAACGATTCTTATTCTGTTAATGAAATTAATACATGGACAAGATTTTATCGCTTTTGGTGCTGGGTACAATGCTTCTTTTGTCAATCCAAAAACTGTAAATACAATTCTGAGACGATATAATGAAACCCGCACAGGTATTACTGAGCCATTTGGGCAAATTAGGTTTTTGGATGGTGGCACATGGGGTTCGCAAATTATTATTTATCCAGTTATTATTGATTTTAACTTTGCAAAAAGAGTTACAGTGGTTTCGGCACAAGGTGAATATGGAACTGGGATTGTTCAAAGAGATATAAAATTTAAAGCAAGCACTTTCAATATGGGGCTGGGCCTTAATTTTACTGAAGATTTCTTATTACTTGGCTTTGGTTTTGATTTTGATTTAGGGGCAAACCGTATTGATACCAGGATAAATTATGTTGAATATATCAAAAAAACTGACTACGAAACAATAATGGCTCCATTAATGCTTGGGGGATCGATTTGGGGACAAGCGATTCTCTGTACTGAGGGAGATACCGGAATTGGTATTATATTCAGGCCATATTACCATTTCGATTTCCTTCCGCATAATTATCAATGGGTAAATGAAGAAATAAACCCAGACACTTACGAATACGATACATTTGACCCATACGGAAAGCTAAATCATTTAGGTTTTTTAATTACGGCAGTAATTACAATAAGACCATAAATACCAAAAAAATATGCCAACACTTAACATGTCGGCATATTCATAGATAATTTTAAAATAATCTCCTTACTCCGATTTAAGCAGCTTAACAGTTTCGATGTTGTTGTTTGTAAATATTTTTATAAAATATACTCCGCTTCCATTATGCGACATATCTAATACTGTTTCTGTAATATTATTTACAAATTCATCAGTAATTATTTGTCCTGCAATATTTACAACAACAATTCTGGTTATTTCAGATTCTGATTTAACAGATATTCGTCCACCATTACAAGGATTTGGGTAAACTTTCACTTTGTTCTCTGCAGCAAAAGGACGACAACCTGTATTAGTAATAATTTCTGTATGAGTAGTATTTGTAATTACAGGCACATTATAATCAAAATAAATTGCAGCATTATTTTCAATAACATCTCCAATAATTAGCGTTGACAAAGGTTGAATGCTGAATTTTACAAAACCATGACTTAACGGCTCGTTCATAATGCTATCAACTAAATTTATTTGATTAAATCTAAACCATAAAACATTTTCATATAGATTAACAACTACATCATGGCTTGAACTGATGAAACGAAATGTTGACAAATCGAGATTGCTGCTAAGTGTGTCAATTAAAATTACTGTAAATGCAGTATCGGTTCCTGTATTTTGGAAATTTATAACATATTCTAAATTCTCATTGTTTGTGATAAAATCAGGATATACATCTCCTAGAGGAAAAACTTCTTTTGAATTTGGGTCATAAGAACCAGTT